>NZ_JACJQO010000007.1 GCF_014696715.1 Pseudanabaena sp. FACHB-2040 | reverse complement strand
AGCATTCCGTTCGACTTGCATGTGTTAAGCACGCCGCCAGCGTTCATCCTGAGCCAGGATCAAACTCTCCATAATAGAAAATTCGAACCAGATGCTCTCATCCGGTTAACTCTCGCTTTGACCTAAGTCAAAACTCATTCTTAATTGACGAGAATTAATAAACTGGCTTCCAAACTTATTCTCTTGTCTAGGTTCCGCGTTTCTTGAAAGAGCCCTTTACAGTAACTTGACAGTATTACTCCCTCTCGGAAGCTTGACGTGGCTTGTCTAGAGCTTTAATCTCTATATATAGCGTTGTCTTACTGCTCAGGCCGCTGTATTTGGCGTCCTCTCTTCGAGCGCTTTACTAATGTATCAACCCTTTCTGAAAATTGCAAGGGGGTTGAGAAAGTTTTTTTGAGATTTTTGAGGGGTGACTGCAAAGCCTACCGTAGAGAGGCTTGAGCAGGTTTCAGGGGATGCTCCCCTGGTTAGACGAGCCAGATCGACAAATTTTTTAGGATGGGTAGGATCGTGATGGCTTTCAAGAAACGATTGCCTGAGCATCGCACCGAACTTCAGATGCGTGGGGGAAGGGCCGAAGGCAGAGGGTAGGAGGCAAAAGGTTCCTCTTTTCTCCAGTTTTCAGTCGCAAGTATCGTTTTCTGCTGAGGCTTTGATTTAGAGGACAGTATTCATGCCCTGGTCTGACAAGGATTACCCAGCTTCTATGAAGAACCTGGCGGACGAGGTGCGGCATAAAGCAATTGAGATTGCTAACGCACTGTTAGGAGAAGGTTATAGAGAGGGCCAGGCGATCGCAATCGCGACAGCCCAAGCTGAAAAGTGGGCCAAACGCCGGGGTAAGCCTATCCGGCAAACGGGGGCAGCGGGTTCAGCGGGGCATGCGATCGCAAAAGGAGATCCGCAGGCAGACCACGCTATTCACGTTATTCCTGATCCCCAAGGCGACGGCTGGATTGCGCGGCGAGATGAGCAGCGCATCGCCCACGGACAACAAAAGGGAGATGTCTTACACAAAGCCCGAGAAAAGGCAAAGACCCAGCAAGTTGAGCTGTACGTTCACGATGAGACAGGACAAGTCGTGGATGAGGAAGATTATTCTGCTTGAAGGGCTATAGCTCGACGGAGCTGAATAACTGAGGCGCAATTGCACAGCGTCAGTTCTCTTTCTACTATCTGGTGTTTTATATCTGGTAGCTACTTTTAGCACTAGTCCCTGCAAAGGCTCAACTTTGTATGAGGGTTTTTGTATAAGGATTGACAAACATCTTTCTGCGCACAGTACACGATGGCTTGAATGCGGGCAGGTGTTGTCAGCAGTTGTTGCTAGAGAAGCCCAATTTTCCATGCTAGTCACTAAGCAACCGATCTTCCGACGCTTCTGGTACCCGGTCATGCTGGTGGAGAACCTAACAGCCGGTCCCCAATCATTTCAATTGCTGGGTGAATCTATTGTCCTTTGGCTGGACGAACAGGGGCAGCCGGCGGCGGTGCGGGATCGCTGCTGCCACCGCACTGCCAAGCTGTCTCTCGGCAAAGTCTGCAACGGCAATCTGGCCTGCGCATACCATGGTTGGGAATTTGACGGAAAGGGAGCCTGTGTGCGCGTTCCTCAGCTCAAAGAAGGAGCGGCAATTCCAGCGTCCTATCGGGTCAGCGCCTACTCCTGCACGGTTCGTTATGGTTATGTCTGGGTCTGTTTGGATGAGCCAGTTAGCGACATTCCAGAGATTCCCGAAGCTGCGGATTCTAGTTTTCGGCTTATCCATGAGTTTTACGAGCCCTGGCAATGTGCGGGTCTGCGGGTAATGGAGAATGAGCTAGATTTGGCCCATCCAACCTTTGTTCACACCACTACCTTTGGCAGCGAAGAGCACCCGGTTCCCGATTCGTTAGACATTATCGAGACGGACTATGGCATTCACGTGGAAGGCGTGCTGGGAGTCGTTAACCCTGAGCTGCAGCAGCAAAATCTAAAGATGGCAGACTCCCAGACCTATCGCACGCTAGAGATGGACTGGTTCATGCCCTTCACCATTCGGCTACGCATCAACTATCCCAACGGTTTGTCCCACGTCATTGTCAATACAATGACGCCCATGAGCGATGGAACTTCTCAAATGGTGCAGTTCTGTGTGCGCAACGATACGGAGGCCGACACCAAGGCGGCTGATGTGATTGCCTTTGATCGGGCAGTAACCCTGGAAGACAAGCGCATTCTAGAATCTACCGACTACGATGTACCGCTCTCCGCCAGCCAGGAGGAGCATATGTTCACCGATCGTCCGGGGCTGCTCATTCGCAAAAAGGTTTCGGCGCTCTTGCGGGCTCATGGTGAAGTCGAGCAAACGCTGTCTCGGTTAGAGCGGGGACTTGACCCACGCAAGGAGAAGCCTGAGCAGCGAGTTGAACAGCTGGTCTAGTTGGAAACTCTGTGCTGGCAATCACAAAGCTGCTATTCTCACAACGGATAGCAGCCTTTTTATGGGCCATCATGCGACTATCGGACTTTATCCAATCGACGACCGCTGCTGGAACTGCGCTGTTTTTGCGATGGGAGGGCTATCACGTCTTTTCCATTCCCAAGCGAGAGTTGCTGCTGCCGTTTGATAGAGTGCGCCTGTTTGGAGTTGGCGGCAAGCGGCAAAACTGCTCTGAATCATTTGCGGCCTGCGCACTGCGGGAAGGTCGAGAGGAGATTGGCAACGTTATTAATAGCTTGACTAGTGCCCAGAGCACGCTTTTCCTTCATCCAGACGGCACCTTTGAGTGCGTTAATTTACTGGATGAACTGATTCGACCCCGGCTGATTTGGGAGAAACGTACGCACTCTGACCACGGCAGCATGGCAGATTCCAAACAGGCCTATTACCTGGTCGCTTTTAATGCCGAGTTGGGGGCTAAACCTCAGCCCTGTAATGAGATTGCAGCGCTGGTTTACCTGAATGATGATCATTTATCCCAAATGCGGGCTGGAGAGAGTTTGAGCCTCAAAGAGTGGATCGGCCGAGGAGCCAAGCTTGATTATCAGGGAGATATCTCGATTCCAGAATCGACTATTTTAGTGCCTCATGGCACGATATTTCTGCTGATGCAGGAATGCGCTGATTAGAGTAGGCGGGTTCTATGACTCACTGCGTTAGATATGGGCAAGCTACGGCCTATAAAAGTCAGCAGTCAGCCAATTTGATTGGTGACTGCTGGTTTGCTAAAGTGGCTTAAAAACTGGGTTAAAAGAAGCCTTTAAACCTTCCGCAACTTACTATGTAGGCTAGTAGCCAGCCCTGTTACCAACACAATTAAATAAACCCAAAGCAACCAGGCCCCATAAGGACCATCTGCAGATGGCAAAACATTGGGATACACCCGCTGAAAAAAGTACGCTGTTTCAACATCTAGCAGCATTCCTGGAATTGCCAAGCAAATCGTAGCTTCTAGGTATTGGTTGGGCTGCAATCCTTTCCAGCGAAACAGTGCATGAACAAAGGGGGGGAGACACACGAGAGGAAGGAGAAAAATAGCAATCATATTCAAATTGCTACTAGGGAAAAAGAAGGTGTGTCCCCAGAGCCGCATCACAAGGGTTGCAATCAACCAGGCGACAAAGCTTGTAAACAAAAAGAACCCGTAGGGAGTTTGCTGACCATAACTTTTAGGCAGGCCCAATTTAGCTTCGGCTTGCATGGATTCCTCCATTTGAAGTGGTGTAAAGTATAAACGCGAGATTTACCTCGCATTTATAAAATACGAGGAAAGCCTCGCGTTTGTCAACCGGATCTGAGCCTATGTCCGAAATCCCTATTTATGAACCCCGCTGGCGTATGCCTAAGCAGGCTCGCAGCCGGGAGCGGTTTGATCGGATTTTGGATGCGGGGGCTGAACTGTTTGCTGCACGGGGATATGAGTCGGTTACGACAGACGACATTGCGGCCCAGGCAGATACGTCTGTGGGTGGGCTGTACCGTTTCTTTCCCGATAAACTGGCTGTGTTTCAGGCCTTGGTCAGCCGATATCTTGATCAGCTCAGGCAACTCTTTGACGCGCTACACAGCGAGGAGGCGTTTCAGCTGACGCTGGAGGAATATGTTGGTCAGGTGGTTGATGGCTTTGACCAGTTTGTTAGTGCCAACCCAGCCTTTCGAGCAGTCTTTGTGCAGTCTCGTCTGGTTTCGACTGAGACGCTAGCGATGGATACGGCTTTTAATCAGGAGATTGCTCAGCAGCTGTCGGCTTTCTTAGGGGCACGGCATCCTTGGCTGGAGGCGGAGCAGCGAGATTTGCTGGCTGCGGTGTGTGTGGAGGTGGCGAGTGCACTGGAGATTTTGTCGCTAACGCGCGATCGCACTTTTCAGCAGCAAGTCTTAGGCGAGACCAAAAAACTGCTGATTGCCTACCTCAAGCAGTACTTTCCAGACTGATGTCGAGCATATCAGTTCTGATTCAAGATAGCAGTTGACCGAACTCGATAGAATCGCCTAACATTTCCTCAAAACAAATGCACGCCTGAACTAAGCCTATAAAGTTACTGCTTGAAGCTGGAGCAAAGCCATGCAACGTAACCCCATAACTTCTCAACTAATTCTAAACACTTGGAGAAGGATGGTGAATAGCAGACTGGTTAAAGGTTCTTTGATGCTTCTGCTGGCCTCCCTGAGCCTCTCACTTCAAAACGTTTTTGTTAGGATCATCTTTAGTCAGCAAACAGTATTAGGGAGCTTTAGGATTGGAGGATTCATCTCTCTAGGAATAGGGAACTCTTTGCTAATTCTTTTTATGCGGGTTCTATTTATTGTCCTTTTTACAGCTTTTTTAGTAGGTCCTTTCCTGCATAGAGCTCTATGGCAAGATATGTTGAAGCTATTTAAGCCTTCTAATCGGGCTCTCCTAGGAAAGGTTTTAGGTAGCGGCTTTTTACTGTTTCTCTCGCAGATAGCGATGTATTTTTCGCTGAGCAGTATTTCAGCAGGAGTTGCCACAACAATTTTCTTTATCTACCCAACAATCACAATTTTGTTGACGTGGCTAATATTCGGAAATCGCCCCACCGTTATATTAGGACTAGCAGTTATTACGATTTATTCGGGCTGTCTGCTGGTTATTCCTAATGCTGAAGGGGTAGAGTCAAACAGTACTTTATTAGGAGTTTTTACGGCTGCCTTGGCGGGTGTTGCTTTTGCCGCTTATGCAGTCATGGCTCAAATATGTTCTCAGAAACATAACGCCCATCCAGTGTCTTTCACACTAGCAACTTTTACAGAAATTCTTATCCTCAATACTCTGAGTTTGGGCGCAATTAATTTCATCCCTGAGTTAACAGAACTTATCCCCGCGCTACAAATCCAAGTTTCCCCAGACATGTGGTCCTCTTTATGGCAAAGCACGTTTGCCTTATCGCTTACAAGTATTGTGGGGTTCTTATTTACCAACTTCGGGATTGCAGCTATTGGGGCTACCCTTGCCTCCATTGTGGGAGCAACTGGCCCTGTTTTAACAACAGCTATCGCGTGGTTATTGATTCAGGAAGCACTACAAGGGAAACATCAGCTAATCGGGATTTTTCTAGTGACGCTTTGGGTTACTGCTATTAGTAGTGGCAGCTTAAATTCGGGTGCTTCAGCCGAAGAATCAGCTTAATGCATCTGAAGCTTAGGAGAGGCACTCTAATGTTTCAGCTGACAAGAAATCAGCAGAGCATTATTACAAGGAAAAGAGCCGAGCAACATGTGCCTCAATGGGTCATTGCCTGCTTTGAGCGGTACAAATTTAGGCCCTCAGCGATCGACCGATCCCATAATGATGTCGATGCTGCCGAGAATGACGACGATATCTGCAACTTTCATGCCTTTTAACAGATTGGGCAAAATCTGCAGGTTGTTGAAGTCGGCAGCGCGAATCTTCCAGCGCCAGGGAAACACTGTGTCGTCTCCTATGACATAAATACCCAGCTCGCCTTTGCCGCTCTCCAGTCGGACGTAGTGCTCTCCTTTGGGAATTTTGAAGGTGGGAGCAATTTTTTTGCTGATGAACTGGTAGTCAAAGTTATTCCACTCTGCTTTGGGGCCTGCGGCCATGCGCTTGGCTTCCAGGTTTTCGTAGGGGCCGCCTGGAATTTGGGCAATCGCTTGTTGAATGATCTTGACCGATTCGCGCATTTCTCGAATTCTGACCCAGTAGCGGGCCAGACAGTCTCCGGCGGTTTCCCACTGCACGTCCCAATCAAAGTCGTCGTAGCGTTCGTAGTGGTCTACTTTGCGGAGATCCCACTTCACCCCAGAGGCCCGCAGCATGGGGCCAGAGAGGCCCCAGTTAATGGCGTCTTCTCGAGTGATCGCACCAATGCCTTCGATTCTGCGCCGGAAGATGGGGTTGTCGGTGATGAGACGTTCGTACTCTTGAACTTTGGCGGCAAAGTAATCGCAGAAGTCTTGGCACTTATCGAGCCAGCCGTAGGGCAGATCTACCGCTACACCTCCTACGCGAAAGTAGTTGTTGTTGACCATGCGGTAGCCTGTTGCAGCTTCCCACAGGTCGTAGATCATTTCGCGTTCACGGAAGATGTAGAAAAAGGGGGTGCCTGCACCCATATCCAGCAAGAAAGGCCCCAGCCAAAGGAGGTGGTTGGCAATGCGGTTCAGCTCTAGCATGATCATGCGAATGTAGCTGGCTCGCTTGGGAACGGGAATGTCTGCTAGCTTCTCGACAGCATTGACGGTGATGGCTTCGTTAAACATGCCTGCCGCATAGTCCCAACGGCTGACGTAGGGCACGTACATAACGGTGGTGCGGTTTTCAGCGATTTTTTCCATGCCGCGATGGAGGTAGCCAATGACGGGTTCGCAATCAACTACGTCTTCCCCGTCTAGGGTGACAATCATGCGAAAGCAGCCGTGCATGGAAGGGTGGTGCGGCCCCATGTTGAGCACCATCGGTTCGGTCTTGGTTTCCAGCATTGCCATCACGACATCTCCTCCAGGCGTTGGGCCTGACTCAGGTGGGGAATCTGATGACCTCAGTATTGAGTGCTGGGGCGGAGAAATCTTGTAGGTTTTTCCGGTTTTTGGATATTCTTCCGATGAGTGTTCCTGGTTGGAATGTTGGGTCGCGCTGCGCTTGACGCCAACTTACGGGGTTTGGCGTTTGCTCTGCTAGTACGACCTGACTTGTTTGAGGAAGGCTCTGGGAGTAATGCCTACGAGTCGTTTGAAGTGGCGGTGGAAATGGCTCTGATCGACAAAGCCAACGACTCTGGCGACATCGGCAAGGGTGAGCTGGGTCTGCTTCAGCAGCTCTTTGGCGCGTTCAACCCGGCGCTGAATGACGTACTGATGAGGTGTAACGCCGGTTGATTGCTTGAAAAGCTGGGAGAAGTAGTGGGGGCTGAGCTGCACAACGGCGGCTAGGTCTCTGAGGCTTAAATCTTGGTCGAGATGGGCTTGGATATAGTCAACTATGCGCCGCAGTTGAGGATAGGGCAATCCGCCGCTGTAGATGGGCAGGGTGAGCTGCTGGGCGGAGTAGTACTGCAGCAGATGAACCATCAGGGCGGTGGTCATCGTTTCGGCGTACAAACGGCTGCCGCTGCCTGCATTTTCTAGGGCGCGTTTGAGGGCGAGGCCGATTTGTTGAACCAGCGGGTCGGCGGTGGCAAAGTGGGGGATGAGTTCGATGCGATCGCAACCCACCGTTTCATCCACCGTCTGCGTAAAGGTTTTAGGCTCAAGCCCGATTACGATGACGCCCCCAGCTAGAGTCCAGCGGGTGCGATGCCAGGTATCTGCCGGAACCACTACCATGTCGCCGGGGGAGACGTATTCGCGGCGAAACTGCCCGTCGATGAATCGTTCTGCTAGAACCGGCTGGGGCAAATCGACAAAGATGCCAATGCCGTGCTGCTTGACCGATATCTCAGGTGTTTCTCCCGGCGGCATGTAGTCATAGGCCGTTAAGATGCCGTCCCACTGGGTTGCTACGCTGCTGAGCAGAGGCGGCCGCGCGAAGATGCGTTTGTACCCCTCTTCTTTTTCCTTAGCGAAGTCAACGACGACGGATGACATTGCTGTACGCCTGCAGTTAGCGCTTGATATCCATCACTTTAACAGGCGCTACTGCTCGCCGCGAGCAATCCACTTTTGGACTACGGGCACTTCGAATTTAGCGAGTTTGTCGATTAGCGCTGCCGGATCAGTATCAGCTAAAACAATGCCCCTGTGGGCAGGGCGAATGAACTTCTCCTGAGTAGCGTGGTCTAGAAACGTTAGCAGCCCGTTGTAAAAGCCGTCCACATTGAGCAAGCCACAAGCTTTGGTATGAAACCCGAGCTGAGTCCAGGTAGCAATTTCGCAGAATTCCTCCAGCGTGCCTAACCCACCAGGCAGAGCAATAAAGGCATCTGACAGCTCAGCCATCAATGCCTTACGCTCGTGCATAGAGCTGACCACTCGCAGATCGCTCAAGCCGGTATGAGCGACTTCCTTATCCACCAGCGCTTGGGGAATTACCCCAATGACTTGGCCGCCTGCCCCCAGCACAGTGTCAGCAACTGCCCCCATTAGGCCAACGTTACCGCCTCCATACACGAGCGTAATACCGCGCTCGGCCATCACCGTGCCCAGAGCTTGGGCAGTTTCAAGGTAGCTTTTGCGATCGCCAAAGTTTGAGCCGCAGTAAACGCAGATTCGATTCATACGGGCACTTTACACAGGCGCTACGCCACGGGAACAGCTGCTTTAAGAGCAAAAATTCGCTCAATGGTTTCTTCGACCGAGCGATCGGGGGTGGAAGCCCCAGAGGTAATGCCCACCACTAAAGGCCCTTCGGGCAGCCAGGGATCGGTGATAGTCATCTCACCATGCAAGACTTTGTGCTCGATACGGTTGCCGGGGCCAATGCGGTGGGCGCTGTCGATGTGGTACGAAGGAATGTTGCGCTCAATCGCAATCTCCTGCAGGTGAGTGGTGTTGGAGGAGTTGTAGCCGCCGATCACCACCATCAGGTCTAGCTGCTCATCGACCAAGTCAAACATGGCATCTTGGCGCTCCTGAGTAGCGTCACAGATGGTATTAAAGCTCTGGAAGTGTTCAGCTAGAGCCTGGGGGCCGTATTTTTTCAGCATAGTGCGCTCAAACAGCTTGCCGATCTGCTCGGTTTCGCCCTTGAGCATAGTGGTCTGGTTGGCAATGCCGACGCTCTCGAGATCACGATCTGGGTCAAAGCCTTCTGAGTGGGCGTTGCGGAACTGGGTCATAAACTCGTCGCGGTCGCCACCATTCAAGATGTAGTTAGCGACGTATTCGGCCTGGGCCAGATTCAGCACTACCAGGTATTTGCCCGCAAAGGAGCTGGTGGCAATGGTTTCTTCGTGGTTGTACTTGCCGTGAATGATGGAGGTACAGTCTTTTTTCTTGTGCTTCTCAACGGTGTTCCACACTTTAGACACCCAGGGGCAGGTGGTATCGACAATGGTGCAGCCCTTGCCGTTGAGCAGCTGCATTTCTTGAACGCTGGCTCCAAAGGCAGGCAGGATCACAACATCGCCATTGCCGACTACTTCGAAGTGCTTTTGGCCGTTTTCCACTTCAATAAACTCGACGGCCATCTCCTTTAGCCGCTGATTGACGCTGGGATTGTGAATGATTTCGTTAGTAATCCAGATGCGCTCAGTGGGAAAGTGCTGCCGAGTTTCGTAGGCCATTGCGACTGCCCGCTCTACTCCCCAGCAAAAGCCAAAGGCCTGGGCTAGCCGGATGGTGACGTTGCCACGGGTGAGGGTGTAGTGATTGTCGCGCATCTCTTGGATCAGCCCGCTCTGATACTCGCTCTGCATCTGCCCAGCAACGTCTTCCTCATGGCCAAAGCCCTTGCGGAAGTACTTGTCAGATTGGTGGAGAGATCGCTTGAAAGCTTTAGTATCCATAACTCCTCGCGGCATGTCGGCACGTTACTAGAATAACGGTTTGTAGGGGGGGATTTGGCTGCGAGAGATTGCAAATGCCAATGGATCGGTGCGGACGCTGGTTCCACCTATCTTGGCTCACCCGTCCTGGCGCGAATGGCTTAGCCTGTATTCAGTAAAACGTACAGCCTGCCAAGGCCAAGATATGCTGATTTCCCCTGGTTTTGAGCAAAAGTCGGTCGTCACTTCCCTAGGATCAATCGCCTACGCCCTGCCCCAAACGGATTTCTGGTCGCCTGCCCAACCTGCCGAACCGACCGAACCGCTGGTCTTTGCCCACGGCTTTGGCGGCGGATCTTCTAGCTACGAGTGGTCGAAGGTTTACCCGGCCTTTGCTCCCCGCTACCGAGTGCTAGCCCCCGATCTGCTGGGTTGGGGCAAGTCCGACCATCCAGCCCGTAGCTACCGTGTGGAGGACTATCTGACAACGCTCAGCGAATTTCTAGACAAAACCTGTGAAGGGCCAGCTACGGTTGTCGCCTCGTCTCTGACCGCTGCCATGATGGTGCGGGTTGCCATTGAGCATCCTGAACGAGTCAAGGCACTGATTTTGGTGGCCCCAGCGGGACTGGCCGATTTTGGCAAGAGCACAGCTCAGGAACTATTTGCCCAGATTTTGCGGCTGCCGCTGGTGGATAAGGCGATTTATTGGGGTGCGATCGCAACTTCCGATGCCATCCGCAGCTTTCTGCAGGAGCGCCAGTTTGCCGATCCCGATCTGGTCTCTGAGGAAATGGTCAGCGCCTACGTGGCCTCGGCCCAACAGCCCAATGCTGAAGATGCAGCCCTGGCCTTTGTGCGGGGCGATCTCTCCTTTGACCTGTCGCTGGAGATGCCCAAATTAGCTGTTCCCACCTACATTATTTGGGGCGATCAGGCCCAGTTTGTTGATGTTAAAACAGGTCGTCGGCTGGCCGAACTTGGCCCCAAAGCTGTTCGTGCTTTTCAGGTTCTCCCAGCAATGGGGTTGACGCCTCACCTGGAGTTTCCAGCCGTTGTGATTGGCCTGATTCGTCAATACCTAGCGCAGATCGAGCAGCCATAAAAGCAAAAAAGGGGCAGGAATGACCTGCCCCGTGGATTATGAACTAGCTAGCAAGAGATTCAAACAGGCTAAAGAAAAGAATTAGGCTTCGTTAGCGGCCCAAATGTCGCTGGTTTCGGCATCGGCTGCATCGGTTGCAGTTGCCGCGGCAGGTGCGATCGCAGGGGCATCAGCGCCTTTCAGTTCACCCAAGTTGATCTTCACAACTTTATTGCGAGCCTCGACTACTTTAGGCAGAGTCAGGGTCAGCAGACCATTGGAGAAATCAGCCTGAATGTGGTCATTTTGAATGGCTTCGGGCAGCGTAATCACGCGGCGGAAAGTGCCATAGCGCAGGTCATCAAACAACACTTTGTGGCCTTCAGCGGCCTCAGCAGCTTTGCGCTCACCCGTAATCACTACGGCTTCTCGGGTAGCTTGAATGTCGAGATCTTCAGCTTTTACGCCCGAAAGCTGAATGTGCAGAACATAATCGTTGCCGGTATCAACCAGCCGCACAGCTGGAGCCCAGGTCGATCTGACAGCAGTTGACATATCCGTTAGTTCACTAAAAACGTCATCAACTTGACGGCGAAGGGCATCAATTTCACGGAAAGGTTGCCAATAGCGAACCATCATCTTAAACCTCCAAGAGCTGTTACCGAAGAGTGAGGCTTTAACCGCTCTCTCAATCTTTCTACAGTTTCTATAATGCTGAATTTTCTAAGGGGTAAACAGTCGAAAGAACCCTACTCGCCAGCCGTATTTCCCCACCGAACTAACCGAACCGTACTGACCGAACAGCTAACAGCAACCAATGGATTCTTCAAAGTTTTCTGTATCTGCAATTGCAGCATCTTCAACTCAACCTTGAATCGGCCTTCTCAAATTCTCGGAGCATCTGCTTCTCGCTAATTCCTCCGCTTCAAGGGCAGAGGGGGAACGTAAACTCGCACTTTCGACAGTTAGCAACCAAATAACTTCTCCTAAAAATACTTAATCGAGCCCTACCGTATGATCAAGCCATCTTTGCTACACACAACCCAATCCAATGAGCCAAACCTTTCTCATCACAGGCGCATCCAGCGGCATTGGCTACGAACTCGCTAAAGTCTGTGGTCGCGACCGGCACAACCTAGTTCTAGTCGCCCGCCGTGAGGAGCCCTTAAAAGCTCTCAAATCCGAGTTAGAAAGCGCCTATGGCATTCAGGTGTGGACCTATAGGGCCGACTTGACTCAGGCAGAAGCCCGGCAGCAGCTGTTTGGCTGGACTCAAGCTGAAGGCATTGCTGTTGACGGGCTAGTGAACAATGCTGGCTTTGGCGACTACGGCCCCTTTGTAGAAACAGATTGGGACAAACAGGAGCAGATGATTCAGCTCAACGTGCTGGCGCTAACCCATCTGACACGGCTGTTTCTGCCCGCAATGGTGGCGCGGCAGCAGGGCAAAATTCTCAATTTGGCTTCGACAGCAGCCTTTCAGCCAGGACCGCTGATGGCGGTTTACTTTGCCACCAAAGCCTATGTGCTGTCGTTTACCAGTGCGATCGCAAGTGAGTTAGAGGGCACAGGCGTCACTGCCACCACCTTTTGCCCCGGCCCCACGACCTCCGAGTTTCAGGAAAATTCGGGAATGGGGCAATCTAAGCTGGTGCAAGGCCGCAAACTACCCACAGCAGCAGAGGTCGCCGAACTTG
This sequence comes from Pseudanabaena sp. FACHB-2040, assembly GCF_014696715.1. Lineage (NCBI taxonomy): Bacteria > Bacillati > Cyanobacteriota > Cyanophyceae > Pseudanabaenales > Pseudanabaenaceae > Pseudanabaena > Pseudanabaena sp. FACHB-2040. The sequence continues at coordinate 112,717 of NZ_JACJQO010000007.1, read as the reverse complement.
GCTACCAGGCCATGCAGCGAGGAGAGTGGGTTGCCGTTCAGGGCCTAAGCAATCGGGCGCTAACCTTGGCCTCCCGATTCTTGCCCAGAAAGCTGCTCACCAATGCTGTGCGCCAGATGCAGTCTCCCGCCTAAGCCGTGGCCTGAGCCATTGTGCAAGCGACCCCAACACTCTGCCAAATGACCGAGGCTGCTGGCTGCTTTTTAGCAGAAAGCTATCATAGGTAGAGAGTTGACATTTCTTAATACTGGCCTAACCTTACAAAATTCTTTTCAAAACGCCTCTCAAAACCCTTCTCAAAGCCCTTTAAGCACGCTGACTGCATGAGTGATTCCACCCCATCAACCAGCCCCATCAAACGGTTTATCGAGAACAAAATCTTGCTGGGCCAACCCCTGACTCTGGAGTTGACAGCGATTCTCCTGGTTTACTTTGTCCAGGGCATTCTCGGTCTAGCCCGTCTGGCAGTCAGCTTTTTTCTGAAAGACGACCTGGGCCTCACTCCCGCCGAAGTCGCAGCCCTCACCGGGATTGCTACCCTACCGTGGACGATTAAGCCCGTGTTTGGCTTTCTGTCTGATGGCTTTCCCCTATTTGGCTATCGGCGGCGGCCCTATCTCATTCTTTCGGGTTTTTTGGGGGCTGCTGCCTGGGTAGCTCTAGCCACAGTGGTGCAGACGGGATGGGCTGCGATCGCAGCCATCACCCTGAGTTCACTCTCCGTTGCCGTCAGCGATGTGATCGTCGATTCCCTAGTCGTTGAACGCGCCCGCAACGAGTCCCAGAGCGATGCGGGATCTTTGCAGGCTTTAGCCTGGGGCACCTCTGCCGTGGGAGGCTTAATTACGGCTTATCTAGGCGGCCTGTTACTACAGGAAGTATCGACCCGCACAGTCTTTGCCATTACAGCCCTCTTCCCGCTAGTGGTGTCGGTAGTAGCCTGGATGATCGCCGAGTCTCCAGTAGAGCAAAGGCCGAACATGGCCGTGGTCTGGGGTCAGGTCACCGATCTGCGCAAGGCCATTAGTCAAAAAGCGATCTGGATGCCTGCCCTGTTCCTTTTTTTGTGGCAGGCGACTCCCTCCGCCGATTCAGCTTTCTTCTTTTTCACTACAAACGATCTGGGGTTTCAGCCAGAATTTCTAGGCCGAGTGCGGTTGGTAACCAGCCTAGCTGCGCTGGTAGGCATCTGGATTTTTCAGCGGTTTCTGCGGGCGGTTTCCTTTCGCACCATCTTTGGCTGGTCTACCGTTCTCTCCTCTGTCTTGGGCATGACTACGCTGCTGCTGGTTACCCATACCAACCGCAGCCTCGGTATTGACGACCATTGGTTCAGCCTGGGAGACAGCATGGTGCTCACCGTGATGGGCCAAATTGCCTTCATGCCTGTGCTGGTGCTATCGGCCCGTCTCTGTCCTCCGGGGGTAGAAGCCACGCTTTTTGCCCTGCTAATGTCAATTGTCAACCTGGCCGGGCTGCTCTCCCATGAGTTGGGAGCCTTGCTAACCCACTGGCTAGGCGTGACCGAGAACCAGTTTGACCGTCTCTGGCTGCTGGTGCTAATTACCAATCTGACGACGCTGCTGCCGCTGCCGCTGCTGTTTCTGCTGCCTAATACCTCCTCCCAAGGTCACCCGGAAGACGAAGCAATGCCTCAGATACAGGCCGCTTCCGGCGCTCAGCTCTCCTTGTCTTTAGAGAACGAGATTACTGACACCCCCGTTGTGGTGAGAGACCTAGATATGGAGCTGCAGAAATAAGCATCTTCCGTTTTCTGTCCCCTGCTTAAAAACTCCTTCAAAACTGCCCCAGCCATGCTAACCAGTGAAAAGAACCAAACTTCAGCCAGCCAAAGCTTCAGCCTAAAAGACTGGCAGGGCGGATACCGATCTCAGCCCCAAGAATTTGCTTACTGGATTGAGGACATCGAGGGTCAAATTCCAGCTGACTTGGAAGGCACCCTCTTTCGCAACGGCCCTGGCCTGCTCGATGTCGGCGGCTACCCCGTCAAGCATCCCTTTGATGGTGACGGCCTGATCAACAGCATTGCCTTTAAGCAGGGTCGAGCCTTTTTCCGCAGCCGCTACATTCGCACTGAAGGATATGTGGCCGAGCAAAAGCAGGGCAAGCCTGTTTTTCGTGGCGTCTTTGGCACCCAAAAACCAGGCGGCGTCTTGGCCAATGCGTTTGACCTGAAGCTGAAAAATATTGCCAACACCCACGTTGTCTACTGGGGCGGCAAGCTGCTAGCGCTCTGGGAAGCGGCAGAACCTCACCGCCTCGATCCTCAAACCCTAGAAACCATCGGTCTTGATGACCTAGAGGACCAAATCGCGCCCGGTGGTGCTTTTACGGCTCACCCCAAGTTCGACCCCGGCCACCACAGCGGTCAGCCCCGCATGGTCGGGTTCTCGGTTAAATCTGGCGTTTCCAGCACCATTACCCTCTACGAATTTGACCTGGACGGCAAACCCCTCTCCAGCCATAGCCACACCGTGCCGGGCTTTGCCTTCCTACACGACTTTGCTATCACCCCCAATTACGCCATCTTTTTTCAAAACCCGGTCACCCTCAACCCGCTGCCCTACGTGTTGGGGTTCAAGGGTGCAGCAGAGTGCATCGCCTTCAATGAAAAAGCCCCCACCAAGATCGTTGTGATCCCTAGAAACGGCGAGGGGCCAGTGCAATTTATTGATACCGATCCCTGCTTTGTATTCCACCACGCCAATGCATTCGAGGTTGACGGGCGTATTGTCGTAGACTCCATTCGCTACAGCGATTTTCCCTCTCTCAAAGGCGGCGAAAACTACTTAAACGTTGATTTCGACCAGGTGCCCGAGGGTCAACTCTGGCGCTTTACTGTAGACTTGGCCGCTGGCACCGCAGATCCCACGCCTTTAGTTAGCCGCAGCGTTGAGTTCCCCACACTAAACCCCGAACGGGTGGGGTTGTCTCACCGCTATCTATTTATTGGGGCAACTCACTCACCAACAGGAAATGCACCCCTGCAGGCCATCCTAAAGCTGGACCTAGAGACCCAGCAGGAGCAAATTTGGAGCGCTGCGCCCCGAGGCTTCATTGGAGAGCCGGTCTTTGTACCCCAACCCCAGGGACAGTCAGAGGATGCGGGCTGGATTTTAATTCTGGTCTACAACGCTGAGCGCACCTGCTCTGATCTGGTCATTCTAGATGCTCAAAACCTGGAGGCTGACCCCGTTGCCCGGCTCAAGCTAAATCACCATATTCCCTACGGGCTGCACGGCAGTTTTGTGGAGACCTATTTTGGCCCGGCTTAGATAGATAGCCTATTCGCACAGGATGGGCACTCTGAGGCAGTTACCGACTAAGCCCCTCTAACTGTTAACGATATGCCCTCAATGACAGGCGATACTTCTGTGTACTATCGCCTGACGTCGCAAAAACCGGGCGTCAGGCTTGAGATTTGGGAGAGCCCCTTAGGCAGTGCCTGCTCTGACTTGTCTTTTCTCTTTCGGGTGCAGTATTGCCTGCCCACAGTTTCAGCAGCCCAGGCAGCCCTGGAGCGATATCTGCTGGCCAATGACTATTCTCCCAGCGAGGCTCGAATTGCAGCGGATGGTGAGACTTCACCTCTAGACTGTCGCTCTATCGCAGCGACCCTGCCGGACTGAGAGGATTTTGGGTCAGCTTTATAGGGCCTGTGTGATGGCTCTTATAGCCAGGCTTTGACTATCGCAACTACCAGCGGCCCTACTAACAGCGCTGGCAAAAATGAGGCAACCCTGACTTTACCGACCTCTAACAGGTTAAGGCTAAGCCCCAGGATAATCATGCCGCCGATCCCCGTCACGATGAGAATACGGGGGTCGTTGGTTGGATCGGGCAGGGCTGTGGCCAACGTGCCCGCCAGCAGCGACAGTCCAGCTTGGTAGACCAAGACTGGCAGAATCGAAAAGCCAACCCCTACGCCATAGCTACCTGTTAGCGCCACGGAAGCTAAACCGTCCATCGTGGATTTGAGGGCCAGGATAGTGTGATCGCCAGAAAGCCCATTGTTGAGGCTGCCCAAAATCGCCATGGGGCCGATTACAAACAGCAGACTAGCCGCCACAAACCCTTCCGTAAAGCGGCCCCCGCCGCGAAACTGCTTTTTCAAGAAATCCCCTACCCCTATCAGGCGTTTCTCGATCTGGCCCCATTCTCCCAGCAGCCCCCCGGCTACCATCGCCAGCAGCGCCAGAATAATGCCGTCAATCGGTCCGGCTTCGATTCTAGGTAAGCTCTGCACCATGCTAAAGCCGATCACTAGGGTCATTAGCCCTACTGCCTGGGTAATAATCTGCCGCATGGCTTGGGGCAAGCGATCGCGCAGCAGCAGCCCAACGCCAGTTCCCAGCAGAATCGTCATGACATTGATCCAGGTGCCGCTGGTTTTAGCCCAAAACGAAAGCATGGCAAAGACTCAGGTTAATCTCTAGTAAGACAAATAAAAACGAATTGCAGTCAACGGAAGCTATGGTTCCCCAAGTCAGCCTGACTCGCGCCCAGACTTACGATCGTAACGAGTTGCGTCAACATCTGGAAGCCGTTTTGGCTCCCCTAGGCGGTATGGCCGCCTTTGTTAAGCCGGGGGATCGGGTGCTGCTAAAGCCCAATCTGCTGACCGGGTCGCGGCCTACGAAGGAATGCACTACCCGGCCTGAGCTGGTTTATTGCGTGGCTCAGATGGTTCAGGCTGTGGGCGGAAAACCCTTTCTAGGCGACAGTCCGGCCTTCGGCAGCGCCCGTGGCGTGGCTAAAGCCAATGGACTGCTGCCTTTGGCCGAAGAGATTGGTCTACCGATTGTCGAACTGCATGGGCACCGCTACGCCACTGCTAACAGCGGCGACTTTGACCACCTGCGGCTGTCAAAAGAGGCCATGGAGGCCGACGTGGTGATCAATCTGCCCAAGGTCAAATCCCACGTGCAGCTTACCCTTACCCTGGGCGTCAAAAATCTCTTTGGCTGCGTTCCCGGCAAGATGAAAGCCTGGTGGCATATGGAAGCAGGCAAAGACCGCCAGCGCTTTGGCACCATGCTGGTGGAAACGGCCCGCCTGATCGACCCCGACCTGACGATCCTAGACGGCATTATTGGCCATGAGGGCAATGGTCCTAGCGGCGGCGAACCTCGGCTGCTGGGAGTTTTGGGAGCTTCTGCTGATGTTTTTGCCCTGGATCGGGCGATGGTAGAAGTGCTGGGGGTAAACCCGACAGACGTGCCTACCGTAGCTGAGTCTTTGCGGTTGGGGGTGTGTGGGGAGCTGGATGCGATCGCATTTCCCCTCTTCACCCCCGCCGATCTGCGCGTCACCGACTGGAAGCTGCCCGATCACCTGATGCCTATTGACTTTGGCGCACCCCGCGTCGTCAAGTCTACCTTCAAGCACTTCTATATTCGATTTATTAAAGAGCCCATTGCGGCTTATGCCGGTCGATGACTTAGCCCTAGGGCCTTAACGCTAGGCAGGGGCATGATGTTCGTGCCAGTGACGCGCAATCTCCACGCGACGGCAAACCCAAGCCCGGTCATGGGCCTGCACATGGTCGAGAAACCGCGCCAACGCGGCTGTGCGACCAGGGCGACCGGCTAGGCGGCAGTGCAGACCGATGCTCATCATCTTGGGTGCATCCTGGCCCTCTTCGTAGAGCGTGTCAAAGGCATCTCGTAGGTAAGCAAAAAATTGATCCCCGGCGTTAAACCCGGCATAGGTGGCAAAGCGCATATCGTTGTTGTCGAGGGTGTAGGGAATGACCAGATGGGGCTTGCCGTAGTCATGTATCCAGTAGGGCAGATCGTCTGAGTAGCTGTCGGCATCGTAGAGAAAGCCGCCTTCCTCCACCACCAGACGACGGGTATTGGGACTGATACGGCCCTGGTAAAAGCCCAAGGGACGGGTTCCGATTGCTTGGGTGTGGACGTCGATCGCTTTCCGAATGTGTTCCCGCTCGGTTTCTTCCCCGATGTACTGGTAGTCAATCCAGCGATAGCCGTGGCTGGCGATTTCCCAGTCAGCTTCCTGCATGGCCGCCACCGCTTCGGGGTTACGGGCTAGGGCCATCGCTACACCGTAGACCGTGACCGGCAATTGCCGCTTCGTAAACAGCCGGTGCAGTCGCCAGAACCCAGCCCGACTGCCGTATTCATACATCGACTCCATGTTCATGTTGCGCACGCCCATCAGAGGCTGCGCTCCTACGCTCTCTGAGAGAAAGGTTTCTGAGGCAGCATCGCCGTGAAGAATGCAGTTTTCGCTGCCTTCCTCGTAGTTGATCACAAACTGCACAGCAACTCGCGCATTGCCCGGCCATTTTGGATCGGGCGGGGTGCGGCCATAGCCTATTAGGTCGCGAGGGTAGGGCGGAGTCTGGGCGGATGTAGGGAAATTGTTCATTTGCGCTAATGCCTCTCCAAATAGCATTACGAGTCTGTTGCGCTTGATTTTATCGGCTTCCTGCCTGTAATCCTTATGGGGCATTTCGGGGTGCTATCAAACGCAGATAAGATGGAACCATGCACGACCTGCCAACAAGCAGGTCTGGCACCACTGGCAACGGCTTGTCAGGCTCCAGCCCACAAGTAATTTCTAACCGGGAGAGTTTTAGGTGTTTGATGCATTGGTGATTGGTTCTGGACCTGCGGGACTGGCCATCGCAGCAGCCCTCTGTGAGGCAGGTCTAACTGTCCAAGGTTTGACCCCGACCAGCCCCGATGCAGAGTGGCCCAACACGTACGGCATCTGGTGCGATGAACTCGAAGCGCTAGGGCTTACCGATCTTTTGGCCCACCGCTGGACTGATTCAACGGCCTACTTTGGGCCTGAAGAAATGGCGCTGAATCGAGAGTATGGGCTGTTTGATAAGCGCAAGCTGCAGGCGCATTTACTGGGGCAGTGCGATCGCAACTCTCTATCCTGGTACCAAGACGCGGCCGCCAGCCTTGAGCATACCGCCGACCACTCCCGCATCACGACCCAGGGAGGCCAAGAACTCAAGGCCCGGATCGTCATTGATGCCAGCGGTCACAAACCCGTTTTCATCCGGCGCTCTCAGTCGATTCCCGTAGCCTTTCAAGCCGCCTACGGCATTGTAGGCCGGTTCTCATCGCCCCCAGTTCGCTCTGGCCAATTTGTCTTGATGGACTATCGCTCTGATCACCTCTCTGCCAAAGAACGCCAAGAGCCGCCGACCTTTCTCTACGCGATGGATATGGGCAACGACGTCTACTTTGTCGAGGAAACCTCGCTCTCCCATAACCCTGCTGTGTCCTTCAAGGTGTTGGAACAGCGCCTGCACCAGCGGCTAGCCTACCGGGGGGTTCATCTCAAGGAAGCCCACCATGTTGAGCATTGCCTGTTTCCGATGAATCTACCCCTGCCCGACTTTGATCAGCCCATCGTGGGCTTTGGCGGGGCGGCTGGCATGGTGCATCCGGCTTCTGGCTATATGGTAGGAGCACTGCTGCGACGAGCCCCAGGACTGGCAGATGCGATCGCACAGGCCCTCAACGCTAGCAACCCAACCCCTACAGAGACCGCCCACGCTGCTTGGAAGACTCTGTGGTCTCAGGAAAAGGTGCGCAAGCACTATCTCTACCTCTTTGGCCTAGAAAAGCTGATGCGCTTCGACGAGCAGCAACTCACCAGCTTCTTCACTACCTTCTTCAGCCTGCCCCAATCGGAGTGGTCAGGTTTCTTGGCCGACACTCACCCCACTCCCGAACTGCTGCGGGCCATGCTCCATCTCTTTGGCATTGCTCCGAACAAGGTTCGGCTTGGCTTAATGAATACAGCCGGTCGGGAAGGTCGCCTCTTCTGGCAGGCCGTTACTGCCTAACCAAAACCCTATTCGGTTGGTCTAGTTGAGACGGGCTTGGTGCGATCGCAACCGTAAATGCCATAACTGGCGTCGTGATCAATATAGAGTAGCTTTTCAATTCAGCTGTACTCTTCCTTCAAAGCAGAACCTGTAGGCTCTGGTCGTTGCTTTCAACATTGACATGAAATTGAAGATTCATTAGCCAAAGCCCAGTACCACTGGCAAGTTCAAACGAACTTAACCCTAAACAATAGTCAATAAACTTTCGGTCAGGTCACAACCAGGAGTCGGGCAGCCTAACATTACCCATCACCTGCCGCAGATAAATCTTGCATACAAGCGACGTCTTTCAACGGTCAAGTGCATGGGCATTGTTCAACGTTGGTCTGACTCTAGATTTTGAAAAATTTAGTCTGTCCCATAGATATCAAATCTTCTACTGTCAGAGAAGACTCGCTTAGTGAAGCAGATATTGTAAGAGTCAACTCAGAGGGGCAAGGAAGATTGTCGGCATAAACTGCTCCAATAAGATTATCGCGATTTTCGGTTTCCTTGCCAATGTAGAAGACATCAGAGAATACTCTCCTTCCTGGCTGTAAATCTCCACAATCAATCTCAACAGTTAATCGGCCAGCAGTTTGATTGACGCACACACTACCTGGTGTTTGAGGTCTGTTAAACCTCATTCCACTTAGATCAGGTCCTAAAGATTGCTTTTCTGGCATTTTAGGAAGCTCTTCCTTTTCAACCAAATCTATCTGCATTAAAGAGTTAATTGAAAACTCGACTCTAACATTCCGTGCAGCGACACGCCCAATATTTGAGATAGATAGTTGGGCCGGACGGAATAGCTTGTATATGTAGATATAGTGAGCTAACTCACGATAATATTGATGATTTGTTCTATAGCTTGATATTAGATCAAGTCCATAGGGATTTTTGGGCGGATCAGGCAAAGATGGAATGCTATGAGATGACGGCAAGTTGTATAATTCAGCTTTAATTGATAAGTGTGAGCCAATTAGTTTCCCAGTATCTGGGTTTGAAAATACAACCGAAAGATTAGCGTCAATCTCTTGAGGTTCCACCCTCATTTGTGCAATTTCTTCCAAAGTAGCCGGTTTTGTTGGATCGGTTGAGCTCCCTCTCCTCACGTAGACTCGCTCTTTATCCAGCTTTCCATATTTCTTCTTAAGATATATTGGTCTTGTCTGTTGCTCAATTCGAATAACACCTACTTGCTCGCCCTCAATAGCTACAGCTTCGTAATGAAACTGAACTGGCTGATTACTGAGGCTGTTAATAAATTGCTGAAGTGTGTGATCATCGAGATGATTTTGTATTCCTATTACTTTACTTTTCCCTCCGCGTATTTCCTCTACTCCAATCAAGATGTACGCCTCGGATCTTCGCCATGCATTCGCGAATCCTAAAATGTCCTTAACAAGTTCAGACTTCTCTTCCTCAGTTGCCTTCGAGAATGGATATTGCTCTTTTTTAAAGTCAAGCGTTGGGCTTTCTTCTTCGTAAAGCAGGCTTTCAAGTAGCTGAGTTTTCATTTAATTGATTTTGCTTCTCAGGAATTAGTTTCTGTGTCAGCTTACAGGGTTGATTCGTATCCTAAGAGTGTACGTCGAACTAGTAATTGAGCGTCAGATCTGCTGGATAACGCCCTAGTTTTAAGGAGTTAAATAGAACATTTGATGCCTAATTCTGCTTATTCGAGGTGTCATTCAGCAGTTTTGATGTCTAATTCTGAGGATTAGGGGCATTATCCGGCGCTTTTAATGGATAAACACCCCTGACTCTGAACTTATCCATCATCTGTTTATGCCATTGTATAAGCCGGAGCTTTGTGAAAGCCTTTCGAGCAAGGTAAGTAGTGATTGGGAGTTTTGTCCTGCGCTCTCGCTGCTCCCCCAGCTCAAAAAAATCCCTCTATACGGTTGACGTTTGCTGAGCGCACACCGTATTCTCATTCATTAAGCTGTCGCGACTGGCAGCCGATCCCGGAACTCATCGACTTAGCGCCGCCTGCAAGTGTTACCAGCACAAACAGGCGACTAGTCCCCCGAAGCTGACCTAAGCAGTTCGGAGGCTTGGAGGTTAGTTTACCTCCCCAGCCGCCCCGACCGCACACACCGACGGGGCTGCTAGGAAAGTGAGTTCTGGTTTCCTACATCCACATCGCAATAGGAACCCAGAACCACCATGTTTCAATCAACCGAAATGGGCGCTCAACCGCCCACCGTTCCGCCTGCCCAATCGAGCAAGGCCAAACCCAACCGCCAGAAAGTCACCAACGTACTGTACGGCAGCCTCGAAGCCCTCGACCGCATGACCAAGTATCTCCATACCCTGCACTACGCAGACCCCAATGAGTGGAGCGACCCCATCCCCAGCGGCAAAGACTGCCAGTGGATGGTGGTTTTGATCAAACACCTGATGATTGAGTAGCCCTCAGCCTAATAGCCCAGGGATGTAGGGTGCATTCCTGGGCTTTCACCGACTATCCTCGGAAACTTGCCAATAAAAAAGCGCCCCCTCTTGAGGACGCTTTTCTTTCAAGGATTAATCCTTAGATTAACCGTTGATGACAGGAGCAGTTAACGCCACAGGGGTGGGCTCACCAGCAGCCAGGTCAAGGGGGAAGTTGTGAGCATTACGCTCGTGCATCACTTCCATACCCAGGTTGGCCCGGTTGATCACGTCAGCCCAGGTGGCAATCACACGACCCTGTGAGTCAAGCACGGACTGGTTGAAGTTGAACCCGTTCAGGTTGAACGCCATCGTGCTGATGCCCAAGGCAGTAAACCAGATGCCAACAACCGGCCATGCACCTAAGAAGAAGTGCAGAGAACGGCTGTTGTTGAAAGAAGCGTATTGGAAGATCAAACGACCGAAGTAGCCGTGGGCTGCAACGATGTTGTAGGTCTCTTCTTCTTGACCGAACTTGTAGCCGTAGTTCTGAGACTCAGTCTCGGTGGTCTCACGCACCAGAGAAGAAGTCACCAAAGAACCGTGCATCGCGGAGAACAGAGAGCCGCCGAAGACTGCTGCCACACCCAGCATATGGAAGGGGTGCATCAGAATGTTGTGCTCAGCCTGGAACACGAGCATGAAGTTGAAGGTGCCCGAGATACCTAGAGGCATGCCGTCAGAGAAGGAGCCTTGACCCAGAGGATAGATCAGGAAGACAGAGGTTGCAGCCGCCAGAGGTGCGCTGTAAGCAACGCAGATCCAGGGGCGCATGCCGAGGCGGTAGCTCAGTTCCCACTGACGCCCCATGTAAGCAAAGATGCCGATGAGGAAGTGGAAGATGATCAGTTGGTAAGGGCCACCGTTGTAGAGCCACTCATCCATCGAAGCCGCTTCCCAGATGGGGTAGAAGTGCAGGCCGATGGCGTTAGAAGAAGGCACAACAGCACCAGAGATGATGTTGTTGCCGTACATCAGAGAGCCAGCAACAGGCTCACGGATACCGTCGATGTCTACAGCGGGAGCACCGATAAAGGCAATAACGAAGCACACAGTAGCGGAAAGCAGTGTGGGAATCATCAGCACACCAAACCAGCCTACATAAAGGCGGTTGTCGGTGCTGGTCACCCACTGGCAAAACCGCTCCCATGCGCCCACACTGTCGCGGGTACGAAGGGAAGTAGTCATAGTGATGATTGCCAAATGAATAAACAGTCAATCAGATGAATAACAGGAATGAATTTATGGTTACTCACCTGAGAATAAAATAAAGTTTCTTGAGGCTTAAACCCAACCCTAAGACACAAAGCTTTAATTCATTGAACAAAAGTAAATAGCTATCCAGGAGGCCACTGCAGCGGACGTCCTCCAAGGATATGCATGTGAAGATGGAAAACGGTTTGCCCGCCATCATTTCCAGTGTTGATGACGACGCGATAACCATTCTCCTGCAGGCCCGACTGTTGGGCTATTTCCTTAATAGTTAGCAACATGTGACCCAACAATTCTTTGTCTTCTGCTTCAGCCTCTGAGAGGCTCGGAATCGGCTTTTTGGGGATTACGAGAATGTGGGTTGGGGCTTGGGGGTTGATGTCGGTAAAAGCCAAGCACAGGTCGTCTTCGTAAACGATATTGGCCGGAATCTCTCTGCGAATGATTTTGCCGAAAAGAGTGTCACCGCTCATGCTTGCGTACTGCTAAGGGATTGGGTCTTCGTTATTTTACTGGGTCAGGAGTTCGAGAGTTGGGGAAGTTGGGAGGTTAACGGAGATAAGGGAACTTTGGAATCTTCTGCCTTCTACCCTCTGCCCTAACCATCTCCCAGCAAATCCTCCCAATAGCCAATCTGCTTCCTCATTAAAGGAACGACCTTTCGGGAAGACCTGTGGATTGCATGAGCCGCAGCTTCCTTGGGCAACTCTGGAGGACTGCTTTCTTGAATAGAAATAGGAAGCGGCAACGGTGAAGGATTACGATTCATGGCAGCCCCCGGCGGTCTTGCGATGGATGTCTTTAATGCTAAGGATCAACTGCCTGGATCAAGCGATTTTGCAAGGATTGTTTGCTAAGCAAAACCGATCAAGAAAAGAGCCGCAGCAACGCTACGGCTTCACTGAACTTAAAGGAACTCCAGTCAAACTTGGTTTATTGGGCAGCAGGCAGGGCTGCAGGCCGCAGGCTTACGGTCTGTTGCTGCCCGCTCCGCAAAATCTCTAGGGAGAGGGGTTGCCCAACTTGAGAGGCTTCAACAGCTCGTTGCACTTGAGCACTTTCAGTAACCGCCTGTCCCTCAATGCTGCGGATAACATCACCCGCTCTGAGCCCTGCCCGAGCCGCAGGAGAATTCGGAACTACCTGAGCAATCAGTACCCCTTTGTCTTCGCTGACTGTGAGATTGCTGTTGGGGTTGCGGTTGAGATCTTCCTTAGTTTGGGGTGACAGCGTCAGCATCTGAACGCCTAGGTAGGGGTGGTCTACCTTACCGTTGGCAGCGAGCTGATCGGCAATGCGCTGAACTGTATTGATGGGAATGGCGAACCCTAAACCCTGGGCTCCACTCAAAATGGCTGTGTTGACCCCAATCACTTCACCGCGAACGTTCAGCAGGGGGCCGCCAGAGTTACCAGGATTAATAGCTGCATCAGTCTGGATAAACTCTACGCGCTTGTCGGGTACGCCAACCTGGTTGCTGGAGCGCCCAGTAGCACTAATGATGCCCGCAGTAACAGTGTTGTCTAGGCCTAGAGGGTTGCCAATTGCGATCGCCCATTCTCCTGGCTGCAGCGCATCAGAGTTGCTGAAGCGCACGACCGGTAAATCATTGGCATCGATCTTGATAACTGCTACGTCAGTGACTGGGTCTGTGCCCAGCACCCGACCATCTAGCTGACGACCATCTTTCAGGGTCACCTGCACAGTGTCGGCCCCATCAATAACGTGGGCATTAGTAATGATTTGACCGTCAGCTGTGGTGATGAAGCCTGAACCTGTACCTCGCTCGACTTGCCCTGACGGCGACGCAGACAAGCGGCCCCCTCGCACAGTGCGGGCAGCGTCGATTCGTACTACGGCAGGCCCAACCTGGTTAACGATACTGGCAATAAAATTAGAGTCTTCGGGAACAATCGGTGTGCTGTTCTGAACCGGAGCAGGGGTTTCTCGGTTCAGCAGCCCCTGACCTGGAAATACGGCTTCGACTGCCGCAGGCTGGTTTTGAGACTCGGGAGCCTTCTGGCTGTTGAACACGCGTACCCCTTCGGTGCTGGCGGTCGCTACCCCAGCCCCTAACATGACTAATGCCAGGGATTTCCCGACCTTACTGAAGCGGTTGGTACGCGAATCCCGTGACACAGGTTTGACCATTCGACTCACCTCTGCAATGACTTTGGCTGATGTATTCATCAAGATAAACAGCCCTTGTGACAGGAGAGTGGCTCTACTTTGTCAAGATTGTGACGCCGGTAGTCCTTGTGATTTTGCTCGGTATTCAGGGATTAGTATTTGATGCGATCGCGCCCCTTCTCCGGCTTATTGGGACCAGTATTCTTCTCAATAAACTCGATAATCTTGGCCGCCACATCAATACCTGTAGCCGTCTCGATACCCTCTAGGCCAGGAGAAGAGTTAACCTCCATCACTACTGGGCCGTGGTTTGAGCGCAGCAAATCCACTCCAGCGACCCGCAGCCCCATTGCCTTGGCCGCCCGAATCGCAGTGCTGCGTTCCTCTGGAGTCAGGCGGATCTTGCTGGCAGTCCCCCCTCGATGCAGGTTGGAGCGAAATTCGCCCGCCCCTCCCTGGCGCTTCATTGCCGCCACCACTTTTTCACCAATCACAAAGCAGCGAATGTCTGCGCCACCCGCTTCCTTAATAAATTCCTGCACCAGAATATTGGCGTCTAGTCCTCTAAACGCCTCAATCACAGACTTAGCAGCCTGCTGAGTCTCGGCCAGCACCACACCAATGCCCTGGGTTCCTTCCAGCAGCTTGATCACCAGGGGAGCCCCACCAACGATGTCAATCAGGCCCTCAATATCCTTGGTTGAGTGGGCAAAGCCTGTAACCGGCAGACCGATCCCTTGACGCGCCAGGATTTGTAGACAGCGCAACTTGTCCCGAGCACGCGAGATCGCCTGAGATTCGTTGGCCGTAAACACTCCCATCACCTCAAACTGGCGCACGACCGCCGTTCCATAAAATGTATTCGAGGCTCCGATGCGTGGGATCACTGCATCCATGTCTTCCAGCGGCTTGCCCTGGTACATCACGATTGGTTTGTGGGAGGTAATGTTCATGTAGCAGCGCAGGTGGTCAATCACCTGCATGTCATGCCCTCGGCCCTCCCCGGCTTCCTTCAGCCGCCGAGTTGAGTACAGCGTCTGATCTCTTGAGAGAATAGCAATTTTCATATTGATGGGAAATTCTTAGACTTTAGGTCCGTGCAGACGCTTTGAACTTTGCAAATAGGAGCGACCTGAATCTACCAAGAAACGGTGTCGAATCGCCTGCCGCCCCAGCAGCATCCGAAAGCCCATTACATCCCGGTTGGTCAAGGTCAGCTCGATGGGCCAGAGCTGACCATCGAGATCCACAGGCGTTTCGATTACGGCGCGCAGCTGGCTATGCCCCCCAGAATCGCGGACGACCCTTTCATCTAGGAGAGGCACTTCTGCCGTTACTACGTAAACACTGTCCCGCTGTAGGGGGTGAACTTTGAACCGGACCATGCTCTGCCCCTGAGATTGAAACGTCTCAACGTCAAAGGCATGAATTGCCGACGATCTAGCTCCGGTGTCAATCTTGGCCTTAATTCCAGTAATCCCCAGTTCAGGCAGCGCGACCCATTCTCGCCACCCAATAATAGGCAATAAACTGTGGGGCGATGGGGGATGCAGCATTGAGCAGTGACATTCAGGCAACATTTGGCCTTAATCATCGTAACGCCTGATTTAGTTTGGGCATCCTTTCAATCAAAGGAAATTGCTGCCAGGCTGTTATGCTGACAACCCACAGTCGTGTGGTTAATTAAGCTACAATTGTTAAGACTTCTTACAGGTCTGGCCAAGGCTCAATAATTTTCTCTTATCAGTTAAAAATCAGACTTTCCCAACGCTCAAACTCCTGTGATTACCATGACTCTCCCCATTCGCAACGTTGCAATCATTGCCCACGTTGACCACGGTAAAACCACCCTTGTAGATGCACTCTTAAAACAATCCGGTATCTTCCGGGAGGGAGAGGACGTTCCTGACTGCGTCATGGACTCAAACGACCTGGAGCGAGAGCGTGGCATCACAATTCTCTCTAAGAACACAGCTGTCCGCTACAGAGACATGCTGATCAACATCGTAGACACCCCTGGCCACGCCGACTTTGGTGGTGAGGTTGAGCGGGTGCTGGGCATGGTTGATGGCTGTATTTTGATTGTCGATGCCAACGAAGGCCCCATGCCTCAGACCCGCTTTGTGCTGAAGAAGGCGCTGGAAAAAGGCCTGCGGCCGATTGTGGTGGTCAACAAGATTGACCGTCCTCAAGCTGATCCCTTCGGTGCCGTAGACAAGGTGCTGGATCTGTTTCTGGAACTAGGCGCTGACGACGATCAGTGCGAGTTTCCTTATCTCTTTGCCTCCGGCTTAGCTGGGTTTGCTAAGAACAGCGTGGAAGACGAGAGCAGTGACATGCAGCCGCTCTTTGAAGCGATTTTGGACCACGTTCCCCCACCTGTTGGCGATCCTGCTAAGCCGCTGCAGCTGCAGGTAACGACCCTGGACTATTCTGAGTACCTGGGCCGGATTGTGATTGGCAAGATTCACAATGGTGTCATCCGCATGGGTCAGCAGGCTACGCTGATCAAAGAAGACGGCAGCCTTACCAGGGGCAAGATCACCAAGCTGCTAGGCTTTGAAGGTCTGCGCCGGATTGAAATTGAGCAAGCTTCTGCTGGAAACATTGTTGCGATCTCAGGCTTTGCCGACGCCAACATTGGTGAAACCGTCGCTTGCCCCGATGAGCCTTTGGCCCTACCCCTCATCAAGGTAGACGAGCCCACCCTGCAGATGACCTTTGCCGTCAACGACTCACCTTTCGCTGGGCAGGAAGGTAGCTTCGTCACCTCCCGCCAGATTCGCGATCGGCTGATGCGTGAACTAGAAACCAACGTGGCGCTGCGGGTCGAAGAAACCGACTCCCCCGACAAATTCGCGGTTTCGGGCCGGGGTGAACTTCACCTAGGCATTCTGATCGAGACCATGCGCCGGGAGGGCTATGAGTTCCAGGTATCCCAGCCTCAGGTAATCTACCGTGAGGTCAGCGGTCATCCCTGTGAGCCCTATGAGTTGCTGGTGCTAGACGTGCCTGAAGATGGAGTAGGCGGCTGCATGGAGCGCTTGGGCCAACGCCGGGGCGAAATGCAGGACATGCGAGTGATGGGCGACGGTCGCGCCACCTTGGAATTTGTGATCCCGGCGCGGGGCCTAATTGGCTTCCGGGGCGAGTTCATGCGTCTGACCCGCGGGGAAGGCATCATGAACCACAGCTTCCTTGACTACCGACCCATGTCCGGTGACCTCGAAACCCGCCGCAACGGTGTGCTGATTTCCTTTGAAGAAGGCGTTTCCACCTTCTATGCCATGAAGAACGCCGAGGATCGGGGCGTGTTCTTCATCAACCCCGGGACTAAGGTCTACCGAGGCATGATTGTGGGAGAGCATAACCGAGCCCAGGATCTAGAGCTGAACGTCTGTAAGACTAAGCAGCTCACCAACCACCGGGCGGCAACTGGCGATGAACTGGTGCAGCTTCAAACTCCTGTAGATATGAGCCTGGAGCGGGCACTGGAATATATTGGCCCTGATGAAATGGTGGAGGTCACTCCCGAATCCATTCGTCTTCGCAAAATCACTAAGAAGTTGGCAAAGCGGTAAGCTTTGCCGGTAGGTTTTGCCGCTAAGAATAGCAATGGGCACCTCTCAGGGGTGCCCATTGCTATTTCAACAGTCCCTTTGCCTGGACTGGGTATTATGGCCTTAGCAGTGTCGGGGGTAGCGGAGTGTTTGTTCCTGCCAAAATTGCAGACTGGCTTGAGACCCACTGGGTTGCTCCGGCCTACGTTGGTTGGGTCTTGATGGGGCTGGCAGCCTTCTTTTTTGCTGCGGCCACCAATACCCTGGCCGGATGGCTTTATGTCATGAGTGGAGTTTTACTAGGGCTGCTTGCGATCGCAGCCATCCTACCGCCGCGTAACCTCTCAGGGCTGGAGATTGAGCGCCAGCCTATTCGACCCGTATCAGCAGGGGAAGCCCTGCTGATAGATTTGACCCTGACCAACAGCACTCGACAGGCCAAAGCCCTCCTGCAGGTTTGGGACGGTCTGCCTGCAGCCCTAGCCCCACCGCAGCGAACCGCTGTTGCTGCGATCGCACCCGGCCGCTCGCATCGCTGGACCTACGAAGTTCCTACCCAGCGCCGGGGGCTCTACCGTTGGCAAACCGTTGCCCTAAGAACCGCAGCGCCGCTAGGGCTATTTTGGTGTCGGCGATCTCAAACCGTTTCCGCAATGGCTACGGTCTACCCGCAAATTCTGCCCCTAAATCAGTGCGCCCTAGTCGATACAGCAGGTCAAGACAGCGGCCAGCAGTGGCATGCTGAAAATGCTGTACAGCTTGCTACTGAGGGCATCACCCGGTCTATGCGACCCTACCGCTGGGGCGACTCTACCCGCCTAATCCACTGGCGCAGCAGTGCCCGCTATGGCGAGCTACGAGTGCGAGAACTGGAAAAAATCACCGCCGGTCAGCAGGTCGTTATTGCCCTAGATACCGCCAGTGCTTGGGA
Organism: Pseudanabaena sp. FACHB-2040; assembly: GCF_014696715.1. NCBI lineage: Bacteria > Bacillati > Cyanobacteriota > Cyanophyceae > Pseudanabaenales > Pseudanabaenaceae > Pseudanabaena > Pseudanabaena sp. FACHB-2040. The sequence goes on along the minus strand of NZ_JACJQO010000007.1, from coordinate 94,569 downwards.
CAGCGAAGCCTTTGAGCAGGCTGTGGTGGCAGCGGCCTCACTTTATATCTATGCGCTGCGTCGGGGCTTTTCCACAGCGCTGTGGACTCCTGAAAACAAGTTGACTCGCAACAAGTTAGCAGTGCTCACTGTGCTGGCTGAGATCCTACCGAGAAATCAGGCCCTAACTGCTGTCCCCGCTCAGCCGCCCCCCCTCTCTGGCCTCCCAGCAGCACCTATCCTCTGGCTAACGCCTCAGCTCAAACCAAAAGGTCAGCTGCCGCCAGGAAGCCGCCAGATCTGCTGGGCTGCCCCTTCCGGGAAAGAGATTCAAAGCGCACCCATTCTATGGATTCGTTCCGATGCAGCGCTGCAGCCACAGCTGCAGGCTGTTTGATATAGGCGCAAAAAAAGGGTGCATTTGATAACAAATGCACCCAAACTGCTCCAGCTACAGCACAACTTGAATTTTTGAACTTTGGCTCTAAAACTGGGCGTAAACGCTTTAGGCTTACCTGCCCCATAGGCCGCGGCTAACAGTGCAAATTCTAAACAACTAACTGATGCTTTTCTGCTTCTAGCTGCTGAATCAGCGACTCATTGCCCTGAGCCCGAGCAACCGCTATCCGATGCTCTAAAGAGCGCTGAATGCTGTCACGATGGGTCTGAGCTGCCTCAGCCAGCAGCTCACGCCGAGCTGCTGCCATTGCATTCGCAGGCCGAGCAGAAATCTGGTGAGCAGGCCGTGCTTCTTTGATTTGGCGCGGCATTGTCTCTACTTGGCCATTAGAATTGGTGTGATAGGAAATCCCTCGGTACTTCAGATCAGCCACAGGCTGAGGAATCGGAATGTGCCGAACATAGGAAAGCCGGTGGGATTGTCCTCTGTAATGACCCAAAATCTCGCTTTCGCTCACTTCTAGTGAGGGCGGATTGTGGTCATATGTAACGCCGCGATAGGTAAGTCTCATTTTTCGCTCCTGCCAACCAACCGTTTAAATAAATGGGGTAAGTGGGGTGCGTTCCTTCGGGAGAGTACTTCCCTACTTCCGTCCTGAGGATAGCTGCTTGCTGAAGCTGATAATCACCTACAGGATGAACGGTAATCTTTGGTTCTGTATCTAATTTTACTATTCCACATCTTTGTCAGCAACTCATGAGTTTAAGGCCAAAATCCAGCCTTTCCTGCTAAAACCCTTACTGACAGAGCAGTTCAGCCATCCTCGTCAATTCTATTTGTATGAAAAGTTCACTCTTTCGATGACTTCGCCTGTTCTCTGGGGTAATTTTTCTAGTTCTTTTTCAGAGTCAAAACGCCCAGAAACACAGGCCCATTGGCTATCAAATTCGACTATGCTGGGATGAGAAGCTATTTACTTTACTTAACGTTTCGCAGGATTCGTTAGCATTTCATGAAGTGTATTATTAACCGCCGGGCCCAGTTCTCTGCAAGCCATCGCTACTGGCTGCCAGAGTTAAGCGAGGCCGAAAACGCCCAACAGTTTGGGCTGTGTGCCCAAGCACCGGGTCATGGACACAACTATGTTTTATACGTGTCGATGGTCGGAGATCTGGATCAGTACGGCATGGTTCTCAATCTTTCGGACGTTAAGCACGTCATAAAGCGAGAAGTTACCAGCCAACTCGATTTCTCTTATCTCAATCAGGCGTGGCCTGAGTTTCAGACAACGCTACCGACTACTGAGCACATAGCCAGGGCAATCTGGCACCGTCTGGCTCCCCACCTCCCCATCGTCAAAATTCAGCTATTCGAACATCCAGAGCTTTGGGCCGAATATACAGGTAATGGTATGGAAGCGTATCTCACAATCAGCACCCACTTCAGCGCCGCTCACAGACTAGCGCTGCCCAACCTCAGCTTTGAGGAAAATTGCGAAATCTATGGCAAATGTGCCCGACCCAACGGCCACGGTCATAACTACCATCTGGAGGTCACAATCCAGGGCGAGATCGACCCGCGCACAGGCATGATTGCTGATTTGGTGCAGCTGCAAAAGGCGGTTGATGACTACGTAGTAGAGCCCTTTGACCACACGTTCTTAAATAAGGACATTCCTTACTTTGCTGAGGTTGTACCTACGGCTGAAAATATTGCTGTCCACATTCGGGACTTGCTGCGGCAGCCGATTCAAGAGATTGGAGCCAAGCTGCATAAGGTGAAGCTGATTGAAAGCCCTAACAATTCGGCTGAGGTGTACTGCACTGAGCCTGCCAGCAACGGTCAAGCCAGCAGCGAGGCTCAGCTAGCGGCTGTTTAAGGGAGCGCAGTAAGTGGGCTTTTGGGAGTGCGATCGCATCTCCTCCACCCAATTACTCTAAATAAAGCAGGGGGCGTCCGGTAACTCCGGACGCCCCCTGCTTTATTACTGCTTAGCCAAACGCGCTAGAGAAGAGCTAGCGAGCCACGTTTCTACTTTTCGGCCGCGACAATTCGCTTTTTCAAGGACTCGTACCGGCGCTTAGCAGTTGTATTTTTGGGGTCTAGCTTCATAGCTTCTTCGTACATCTCTAGCGCTTGGCTGGTCAGCTGCTTTTTTTCATAGCTGTGACCAAGGTTGTTCAAGGCCGTGACATAGTCGGGCGCGATCTTAAGCGCTTCTTTGTAGTTGCGGATAGCCAGATCGTACTGCTCTTGGGCAAAGTAGGTGTACCCCAAAGCATTGTGGATCAGGGCTGCATTCTCAGTTTCTTCTTTATCCAGGTTCTTGAGCGCCTGCTGCAGGTAGATTGTGGACTGAGTGAAGAGCTTTTTGTCGAGGAGCAAACTGCCTAGCTCATAGTATTCCTGAGATGTGCCCTTTTCCTTAGTGAGCTTGGTCTGTAAACGAGACAGCGTGTTTTCGATACGCCGCGTCTTAAACACCTGGCGCAGAACAAAAAACGAAGCGACCCCCAACAGGGCTAGCAGCGTTGCCAGGTAAATTAGGAGTAGATTGCTATTCTCCATCAGCTAATCAAAAAGAAGTTTCTTATCCGGTCCAGTTCCATCTTGACACGAGTTAGGGCAGTCCCCAGTAGGTTGCCCGTTCTTCTAGCCAACCTGTTGTATGCCAGCGGTTTAGAACTTCGTCGATGGATCGGCGTAGTTCGGTGTACTGCCGACCTTTGGGCAGCACGACGGCCAGCGGTGCTGTAGACAGTAGGCTAGGCAAGAGGCGGTAGGTCGGATATTCCTGCACCCAGCCGCTGAGCACCGTAACATCTCCAGCAAAGGCATCGACTTCGCCAGCCTGTAGGGCCGCTAGCGCCCTTTCGTAGGAGGTGACCCCTACCAAGGTTGAGCCTGGAAGAATATAGCGGACGGTTGCCACAGTACTGGAATTGTCTAACACCGCTATCCTGCCCCGAGCGAGGTGCCCCAGTTCCTGTACCGAAGCCTGGCGGGTAATCAGGGCAGTGCCATCAAGGTAATAGGGCACGCTGAAGTTAACCAGGCGCATGCGAGCGGGCGTGATGGAAACTCCTGCGATCGCAACATCCACCCGATCCTCCAACACTGCAGACAGACGTTCAGCATTGGGCACCGGCTGCAGGACAACGGCCTCTGGATCACCCAAGATTTCTTGGGCCAACTGCCGCGCCACATCGACTTCTAACCCAACGAGTTCTCCCGCCGCATCCCGAAAGCCTAAAGGTCGCCAGTTGTCTTTGACTGCGACGACTAAGTAGCCCCGCGCTCGAATCGTTGCTAAGTCAGCTGATACAGCAATTGGGGGCGCAGCGAGCTGCACCCCCAAAATCATGCCAAATCCAAGCAGAGCAAGTCTCATAGGTGTCGAAGAGACGGAAGCGCTAGTAGCGGTGTCGACAGGGGCTGTTAAGCCTTGATAGCAACTTCAACTACTTTGCTAAAGCTTTGAGGATCGAGAACCGCCATCTGAGCCAACATTTTGCGGTTGATTTCGATATTGGCCCTCTTCAGCTGACCGATCAAACGGCTATAGCTGATGCCCTCTTGACGAGCAGCAGCATTAATACGCGTGATCCAAAGACGGCGAAAGTCGCGCTTACGGCGACGACGATCTCGGTAGGCGCTCCGCAGGGCCTTCATAACCTGTTGGTTGGCGGTGCGGAACAGTTTGGAGTGAGAACCCCGGAAGCCCTTGGCGAGCTTCAGAATTTTGTTGCGGCGCTTGCGGGCGACATTGCCGCGCTTGACACGTGCCATGACTTGCTATCCTCAGCGGCTAATAAATTAAAACAATGAAATCAAAACTGGTCAGCTGTAAACCTGCAGGCTGAGCCTAGAGGTAGGGCAGCATCAGATCAACGTTGGGTGCATCAGCCTCAGAGACCGTCGCGATCTTGGAAAGACGACTCCTGCGATCAGGGCCTTTGTGCTGCAGCAGGTGATTTTTGAAGGCTTTGCGGCGCATAATTTTACCGCTGCCGCTGAGGCGGAAGCGCTTAGCCGCTGCTTTGCGAGATTTTAGCTTTGGCATGACAATTCAACAATAATTTCGACACAGTCTTTAATTCTATTACGACAGACTCTGATACGGCAAGCAGATTTGGCGTCGTTGTGCTTAGGACTGCCCATTAAGGTCAGCCATCGATAGCAGAACTTACCCAAGTTGCCGCCCAGAGTGAGAAAATGATCGCACTGATTCAGCAATCAAGACGAGATGACTATGTCTAACCTCAAGCAAGCCTTTAACCAAGGCCGCGCACTCAAAATTATCAGCGGTCTGACCAACTTTGACTCAGCGCGGGTCGCTGCTGTTGTCAGTGCTGCGGACAAGGGTGGGGCCACTCTGGTCGATATTGCCGCCGATGCCGAGCTGGTTCGCTTGGCCAAGTCGCTGACAGACCTGCCTATTTGCGTCTCTGCCGTTGAAGCCGAAGCCTTTTTAGCGCCCGTAGCAGCAGGGGCTGACTTAATTGAAATCGGTAACTTTGATGCGTTTTACGCCGAAGGCCGTCGGTTTGAAGCTCCCGAAGTATTGGCGCTGACCCGTCGCACCCGAGAACTGCTGCCTCACATCACCCTATCGGTGACCGTGCCGCACATCCTGGCTCTTGATGAGCAGGTGCAGCTGGCCGAAGACCTAGTCGCTGCCGGAGCCGACATCATTCAAACGGAGGGAGGAACCTCCAGCCAACCCACTCACCCCGGTACGCTGGGTTTGATTGAAAAGGCTGCTCCCACCCTAGCCGCTGCCCGTGAGATTTCCCGCGCTGTGAACGTTCCTGTACTGTGTGCCTCAGGTCTATCGGATGTAACAGCTCCTCTGGCGATCGCTTCGGGTGCCGCTGGTATTGGCGTAGGTTCGGCTGTAAATCGGCTAGACAATGAATTGGCGATGATTGCCGTGGTGCGACAGCTAGTAGAAGCGCTGCAGACAGTGCAGCGAGCAGCAGTTCGCCGCTAGGGCGATTGCGGTCACCCATCGACTTATTGCTTTGATATGGGGGCATTGCTAAGGCGGTGCCCCTTTTGTTTTTGCTGATCTAGCTAACGGCAACGCATTCAACAAATTAGGCCGCAACAGCGTCTCTCTTGGGAATGAGATTTTGCCCGTTCTCTAGATCGCCTAGGTTCGCATTGCACAATGGAACCATTGAGTAAAGTGGCACATTGCAAAATTTTGACTTGCAGAGCCTGCGTCATCCTGATCAGTTGTGGTTCCTAAGTGTAGACATTATGAAAAGACACGCAGCAAAAGTGGCTTTGGCCGTACTGAGTACTTCGGCGCTAGTGGGACTGGCGGGCGGCGATGCGATCGCAGCTGAAACCGTTCTACTGCGCTACCGAGGCTTTGGCCGAGCTGTACCTGTAGCCGACTTGGCCACTTTGGCGGAAACAGGCGAAGCCCCTGCCTCTGTCAGTGGGCTATTGCGTACGGCCAATCAAGATCCGGCTGGCCTACAGGACGTCTTAACCCGCACTTTAACTGTCGATCCCAACCTGCTAAGCCAAGCTTTAAATAGCTGGCCAGGAGAACTGGTTTTAGATCAGGTTGGGACAGCCATTCGTCCGCCGTCAGATCAGGCTAATCGCCAGGCGCTACGCTCTGCTCTGGTGCTGTCAGCAGCAGAAGATGGACAGATCACGCTGTTGGAAGTGCTGGAGCGGTATCCAACTCGCGAGGTTGTTTTAGAAGGCGATCGCATTGAAGATGCCTACAATCAGCTCGCTAGCCTATTGGCCCCCCTGTCGATCCTCAAAGATACCCTGGGCACGATCATAGGGCTGTAAAGACAAACACCAGCATAACCACCCCTACCGCCAGAAAGGTAAGAGGATCAAGATCGACCTTAAACTCCTTTGAGCCTGAGCCGGAGCCTGAGGCGCAAAGAGCGGCCAGTCCCACTAGGGCAATGACAATCAGGTCGATTCCGGTAAACATGGGAATTTTTCCAAAGATGCAACAACAGCCAACCTCGAGTTAATCGAAGGAGCACCCTGATTCCCATTTCAAGCAAATCTCACCGTATCCGATTAATTTTACGTAGAGGCAGCTTGGTGCTGAAGTTTACATGAAAGCGCTTCTCGCAAAGGAACCTCTCGTAGTCCATCTTCATCTACTCCAAACGCTGGTCTAGGCGCTGTTCCAAAAAGTGCAGGATGCCTAAGGCGGGAACAACAGTGAGGGCCATGGTGATCCAGAAGCCGTTTGCGATCGCAGCTCCTTGATCAAGCGCCCAGCCTCCCAGTGGCGGCCCGACAGCGTACCCCACAGCCCAGCACATCGAATTAATAGATAAGTAGATGCCCCGCTGCGATTTAGGGGCCAGCATCACCACTAGAGCAGACGCAATCGGGGTATAAGCCACCATCGCCAGCGCCATAATACTGAGGGCGGCCGCTGCCCAAGCTACCGGAAAAGTGCCCGAAATACCGGCTAGCCCCACTAGGGTAAAGCCCATTCCCCAGAGACAGGCCGAGATCATCAGCCCCCGAGTCTGGCTCAGAGCAGTGAGTCGTCGAGCCACCGGCATCTGAAGCCCTGCCGCCAACACCACATGCCAGGTAAACAGCAGGCTCAGCGTTGCCTCTGAGAGCCCCTGCCGCGCTGCGTCGTTGCCCACAAACTGATGGAAGTAAACAGGCAATGTGCTCTGTACTTGGGCTAGGTAAGTCGTAAAGAGCACATTTACCAGCACATAAATCAAGAGACTGGCATTGGATAAAGCCTGCCCCCACCCCCGCCAGATCGAAGGCCGATCAACCTGCACCGCCAAGGTTTCAGCAATCGTGAAATAGACTAGGGCAAAGAACAGCAGGTAGGTCACCCCATCAATTACGAACAGAGCCCGGTAAGCTCCTGTCGCCGCAATCAGCCAGCCCCCGAAGATAACGCCCACGCCCAGCCCTAAGCTATCGGCTAGGCGTACTAGGGCAAACGCCTCGCTATGGCTAGCCTCAGGCGTAATATCAGCCACCACGGCCTCAGTAGAAGGCCAGTAGAGGCCAATGCCGAAACCCATCAACACATTTCCCAAGACAAAAATCGGAAAGTCATTGGCCAGCACCAGCCCTAAATCCGCCAGCGCTGAGACCAACGCCGAGCCAAGCAAGATCGGGCGGCGGCCCCAGCGAGGTGAATCAGCCATTGACCCACCCAAGAAGCGGCCCAACATTCCAGCTAGCGAGCCAATGCCCAGGCCCAGACCGACTTGAGTCGCCGTCAACCCCACCTGATCAACAAAGAAAATCGGGGCATAAAACAACGTGAAGCCGATCCCGATTTGGGAGAGCAATCGCCCTCCGGCCAGAATCCAGATGCGATGGTCTAGATCGGGTAGCCAGCGGTTGAGCCATGCCTTGAAAGGATTAGTCATGCCAGTTGGTCAAAGTACCAAAAAAGTACTGAAATTTATAGGTTTGCTGTTTTCAAAGGCCAGCAGCAACGCTCTTTTGTCTGAATTCAAGATCAAATGCCGTTTAAAGGCCGAAGCCAACCGAGCGCCCCGGCAGTACGCTACCTTTAAATGCATCAGCAGTAGCAATAGAGATATTTTTCAAACCTAATGCGTAATCCCTTATGGCGGCTTAAAACTCTTCCCTGGGTGATTCTGCTGCAAAATGCTGCTCTCACTATCCTGATTGCCACAATTCTCGATTTCCTTCTACTTCAAGCATTTTCCCAATTGCCTTCGGCGCTTTTAGGGGGCAGACTCTCGGCTTTTTTCACACTGCTATTTTTGGTGTTGCCCTTTCTGGCAATGATGGGCGTTGGGGCGATGTCGGTAGTGTTGATGGAGCAAGTTTTCCGCAGCGTTTTTCTAGATGCTGGCATCCTTTGGGCGCTGATTGCCTGCATTGGAATAGTGCTGTTTATTAGGGATGTGCTTCCCTGGGATGTGTCCTTTCTAGTGGGCCTTAGCTACACCCAAATTGTGGGAGCAGCCCTAGGCGTTTTTTTTCGAGGCAAACGCTACTGGCGCTATTGAGCCCTACCGCTTCTAAAGCTCTGATCCCTAAAGTTCTGAAAAGCTTTTCCGATATCCCAGCTGATTTGGAGTATGACAGGTTCAAATAGGCTGTCTGAAAAGACGGGAAAGCATGAACATAAAGCTAGCTTTGAGCCCTGCAGTAGCTGCAGGCTTAGCAATATTGGGAATTTTGGGCGTTGCCGTGGCTCCACAGGCCCGATCTTTGATCGCCGCATCTGGGGATCGGCCTTTGACCCTTGCCGCCGAGACTCGCTTAGACGTGACAGGAGAAACCGCCGAGCTGCAAAACCACAAACTCTCCCTAGGGCCAGTTAGCGTACAGGTTAGCTATCAGGCAGTTGAACGACCGTCTGATCAGGAAAACAACCTTCAGCTTGAGATTTTCTATAACGGCACTCCCTATATAACGACAGCAGCAACGACCTATTATTTTGGCAGCGTAGAGCTGATCGACCTTGATAACAACGGTGTTCCAGAGGTTGTTCTTGGGGCTTTTACAGGGGGGGCTCACTGCTGCCTAGCCTACACTACCTATACCTGGGACGGCAGCGGCTTTCAGGCCATTCCCTTTGCCCCTCTAGATGGCGGGGGCGGGGAGTTTCGGGACCTGAATCAGGATGGGCAGATCGAATTTATCACCTTAGATAATGCCTTTTTCTACACCTTCGGTTCCTACGCCGGGTCATTTCCTCCTAACGTGATCTTGAGCTTTCAAAACGGTCAGTATGTCGATACGACGCCCCAGTTCCGAGACTACCTCAGATCAACGGCCTGGCGCATGTATACCGTTTACCAAGAGCAGGCAGATACTCCTCCAGCTCTTAACGGTCTGTTGGCGGGATATGTGGCTCAAAAAATTCGGCTGGGTGAGTATCAGGAAGGCTGGAACTTTATGCTGGCCCACTACGATCGGGCCAACGACTGGGGCCTGGTAAATTACGATTCAGAGGGCAATGTTGCGTCTGAATTCAAAGACTTTCCGGCAGCGCTGCAGAGTTTTTTGACTCGCCTAGGTTATCTGGATGAACAGGGCAACCCGCAACCCCAGGTCAATCGCTCTCCCGCTGCTGATCCTCAGCTATCTGATTCCCTGTCTGATTAATTGTCCGAATTAACTGTCCGAACCGTTGCCCATTAGTTTGGGCCGCAGATGCAGGGGCAGGTGAGAGCAGTCGTTTAGCATCCGCACAAAGGGGCCATATTGCGGCACCTCAACTAGGGTCACGGCGCTAACTGGCATGGCTAGACGGTCGCGGTAGCGGCCAATGTCGATGCCGAGTAGGGTACAGAGCATAATTCGCAGGGTGGCTTTGTGGGAGACCACCAGCACATGGCCCTCTGGATAAGTTTCTTCGATTTCTTCGAGCACGGCAGAGCTGCGGCGGGCAACGCGGATGCCTTTCTCGCCATCGGTGGGCGCATTCCAAGCAGGGTCGGCCAACCACCGGATATAGTCATCGTGGTACTGTTGGTTGACCTCTTGGGGCGACATGCCCTCCCAGGCTCCAAAGGAAAGTTCGTGCAGCTCATTGCGACAGTCTACAGATAGGCCGGTTGCTTCGCAGAGGGGGCTGACGGTTGCGATCGCATGATTTAGCGGACTACACAGCACCGCTTTCCAGGGCACATCTCGGTAGTGACGGGCAAAATAGTCGGCCATTTGCTGACCGCGCTCAGTGAGGGGCACCCCGTCGCGGCTGCAGTAGCGTCCGGTGCTGCAAAAGTAGGTTTCTGCATTGCGAAGGAGATAGAGTTTCAGGGTCATGGGCCTCGCCTCACCTCACGTACTGGGCAGAGAGCGCAGCCGCTCTCCCAAGTGGGAGCGATCGGCAATGGTGTGAAACAGCGGTCCTCGCGAGGCCAGCTCCACAATGCTGACTGCCGCTACGGGCATATCCATGCGATCGCGGTAGCGCCCCACGTCAATCCCCATTAGCGTACTCAGCATAATGCGGATGGTCGCTTTGTGAGAAACCAGCAGAATGTGGCCTTCTTGATGGGTTCGTTCAATTTCGTCGAGCACCTGAGATGAGCGGCGGGCAATGTCCACTGCTCGCTCTCCGCCCACAGGCGCGTACCAGGCGGGATCGGTAAGCCAGGCCACGTACTCGTCATGGTACTCTTTGTCCACCTCCACCGGGCGCATGCCTTCCCAGCGGCCATACATCACCTCTCGCAGGCCATCGCGTACCCGCATCTCTAGGCCCGTTCGCTGGCATAGCGGCCGGGCAGTCTCAATGGCTCTCCTGAGCGGGCTGGCGTAAACTGCTGTCCAGGGAAAATGGGCATAGGCATGGGCAAACTCCTGCGCCATTTCTAGACCCGCCTCGGTCAATCCGGGGTCGTTTGCAGACGTGCCGCAATAGCCCCCCGTGAGGCTATAGGCCGTTTGACCGTGGCGTAAAAAGTACAAAACGACTCCCATAGGGTTCTGGGTGCCTCAGTAGGGCCGGCAAGAGACTGGGTTAGGATGCTCCGACGCCAGCGGTTGTTAAAAAGTTGATCCCACTCTAACTTACCCAAGCCCCCACCTCAGTAAGCCAAAATGAGAAATTGCTCCTCTACAGCACATTCCTATGGACTGGCTTTTTGACCCTCTAGCCTACGAATTTATCCGCAACGCTATGATTGCCGGTATTTTGGCGGGGGTGCTATGCCCGGTCGTCGGCACCTACCTGATTGTGCAGCGCATGTCCCTCTTGGGCAATGTCCTGTCTCACTCGGTGCTGCCAGGACTTGCGATCGCTCATTTTCTCAGATGGGACTTGCTCATCGGAGCCTTCATCTTTGGGATGCTCAGCACAGGCGTAATCACCTGGGTCAAAGCTCAGTCTCGCATCAAAGCTGATGCCATTATGGCCCTTACCCTGGCCGCTTTCTTCGCCCTAGGCGTGGCGCTGCTCACTATTCTACGCAGCACCCTAGACCTAGAAAGCCTGCTGTTTGGCGATCTGCTCAGCGTCACCCGAGCCGACCTCTGGCATATGGGGCTAATTACTCTGGGGCTACTGGCTACTGTCAAGCTGTTTTACAAAGAGCTACTCTTTTTTACCTTTGATCCATCAGGGGCCGAAGCGATGGGTCTGCCAGTCACCGTGATCAACTGGGGGCTAACGGCAGCCGTCACCCTCACCATCGTCACCGGTATGAAGGCTGTCGGCGTAATTCTGGTTATCGCGCTAATGGTTGGCCCTGCCCTGACTGCCTTTCTACTGGTCAAGGAGTTGCACTGGATGATGATTGTGGGCGCAGCTCTGGGTGCAGTTGCCAGCATCATCGGCATTTATCTGAGCTATTACCTCGACATTCCTTCCGGCCCAACCATTGCGCTGGCAGTCTTTGCCTTATTTCTAGTTGCTCTGATGGTCAGCCCCAGTCAGGGCATTTTGACGCGTAATGCTGCGTCTCAACAAAAGTAAGAGCTAACGCCTCAGGGGGGATTGCTTCGCTTGTACTGAGAACTGCGATCGCAATGCACTAAATTTTCTGTGCCCTGAAATACCTCACCGGATATCCGGCGATCAACCCGCTATTAGGTAGGGAAACTGGCTGTTCTTAGGAGGCTGCAGACCGCTGCCATAAGCCTTTTGAAGATTATCTAGCGTCATCACAGCCTCAGGGGGACCATCGGCTAGGACCTTTTGGTTCAGCAGCAGCAGGCGATCGTAGCGATCTAGCGCCTCTCCCCACTCATGGCAGCTCACTAACAGCGTTTTACCCTGAGATCTCAATTCATCAAAAATACGCAGCAGTAGAGCTTCAGTCTTCTTGTCCACTCCAGTGAACGGTTCGTCTAGCAAATACAAATCTGCTCCCTGAGCCAGCGCCCGAGCTAGGAAAATGCGCTGCTGCTGGCCACCTGATAGCTGGCCTATTTGGCGATGGGCCAGATCTAGCATGCCCACCTGCTCTAGGGCCGCTTTAACAGCGTGCTTATGCCGAAGAGTAGGGGGGTGAAACCAGCCAGCTGCAACCGTTTGGGACATCATCACCACATTCCAGGCAGTAGTGGGATAGTCCCAGTCGATCTGGCTGCGCTGGGGCACATAGGCCAACCGCTGACGCTGACGCTTCAGTGGAGCCCCCCGAAAAAGCACCTGACCCCGGCCTGGCACTAGGCCCAAAACTGCCTTTATTAAGGTACTCTTGCCAGCTCCGTTAGGGCCAATCAGACCTACCATCTGTCCTGCTTCTAGCACCAGAGACACCTCTTGTAGAGCCGGAATTCCCCGGTAATTGACAGATAGCCGTTGGGTCTCTAGCATAGTCAGCAATGATAATCATTCTCAGCTTCATGATAGCAGACCCTTTTTGAAGTAGGGAACGTTCCCAATGCTTAACTCCAAGCTCACTCTAAGAATGAAAATGGCTTTGCCTCGGGGAGTTGCCTGGGGTGCTCTGGCCCTTACTACCATTAGCTGTGCCCAAAGCAGCGGCCCATCAGATCAGGACAATGCCACACCTGCCAACACCGCCACACTGCCCAGCGTGGTAGCGACTAACACTGTGCTGTGCGACCTGACCCAGCAGCTTGCTGGCGATACCGTTGCCCTGACCTGTTTGCTGGACTACGGCCAAGATCCTCACGTTTACAGGCCCTCGCCCTCTGATAGAGCGGCGATTGACGATGCAGATCTGATTCTCTACGGCGGCTACGAGTTTGAGCCTGCCGTGATCGGCCTAATTCAAGCGACTGCCAACCCGGCTCCTAAAATCCCAGTCTATGAAGAGGCCGTACCAGAGCCGATCATGGCTCAGGGCCACAGCCACGATCACAGCGACGCAGAGCACGCCCATGATGACCACAGCGAAGCAGACCACAACCACGATCACGAGGCAGAGCACACCCACGAAGAAACAGCGGCCCTAATGCCCGACCCTCACATCTGGCAAAACGCTGCCAATAATGCGGCTATTGTCTCCGTGCTAGTAGAGCACCTGAACACACTAGCTCCAGACAATGCCGAGCAATACAGACAAAGGGGCAACGAGCTTCAGGCTCAGTTTGTCCAGCTAGACCAATGGATTCAAGCGCAGACAACAACCGTACCAGAGGCCAATCGCTCGCTGGTTACTACCCACGATTCCTTTCGTTATTTCGCTCAGGCATATGGCTTTGAGGTAGGCGGGGTGCTGTCCGGCTTGAGTACGGCAGAGACTCCCTCTGCCTCGACATTGACAAGCCTGGTCAAGGATATTAGAGCAGCCGAAGTACCCGCCGTTTTTGCTGAAGCAACAACTAGTCCCAAGCTGATAGAGGCAGTCGCTAGGGATGCGGGCGTTACTGTGGTGGATCAGCCTCTCTATGATGCGGGACCTGGTGGGCCGGGTTCTGAGGCCGAAACGGTGCAGGCGATGCTGGTTGCCAACACCTGCAATATCGTCAATGCCCTCAAGGGCACCTGTGATGTCACCTCTGCCCCAATTTAAGCAGTGCGCTGACAGCCAGTTTTTTAGAGCTTCCTAGCCAAAACGCTAAAGACCACAGAACTGCTCTCAAGCTGCCTCATTTAAGGGCAAGCTCAGCCTCTGTGGTCTTTTTTTGTTTGAGCGACTCTGGTCTAGGAGTGGCAGGAACAGCCGTGGTGACCGCAGCCAGCACCCGACTCATGGTTAGTAGAGCAGGCTTCGCTGCAGTAGTACTGGCCATCTTTTTCAATTGCCGTACCCACGTCCATAACGCAAAGGCAAGAGCTACAGGCACATTTCATTTGGGTAACAGTAGTCATGGGTAATCTCCATAATGACTTAGAAGGAACACGACACCTGAACAGGTGTTCATACATCAACCATAACATTTGAACAGTTATTCAGGTATTTAGATCGGATAATCTTTAAACTTGCGGAAACGGTTGGAATCTCGAAGTGCATGGATAGTGGCCAAATAGAGGCAGTAAAGCGCCAAATTTTGAGCTTGGAAAAAGCCCAGCGAATGGCAGAGTTTTTTGGGGTCTTGGGCGACACCAACCGCTGGCGCATCCTCTCGGCCCTAGCAGTTCAAGAAATGCGGGTGGGTGAACTGGCAGAGATTGTCGGCATGAGCGAATCAGCCGTCTCTCATCAGCTGCGGACGCTGCGAGTCATGCGGATGGTTAGCCACGAGCGGCAGGGTCGAAATGTGGTCTATCGCCTGCAAGACGACCACATCGTTAACCTATATCAGGAAGTCTCTGAACACCTAGACGAGCCCCACTAGGGAAAAAGCCCTTCTACAATTTCTGTTCGGGTTCCCAGAAATCCTATGAAAAGGCGTCTCCAACGAACGGCAACCCCCAGGGAATTTGTTTAGGGTTAACCAAGAGTCGATTGAACACTCTATTTCAGAAGCTTTATGTCTCCATCAGCACCTAGCCCGTCTCCCAGATCAGGCGAGGCTGTGATTGCCATCTGGAAACAGTATCTGTCTCGGTTGCTCGATCATTACGATCGCAACCGAGGCTCCTTCATCAGCTTTTTGCCTAAACTCTTTGCCTTCTTTGCCCTGCTCAACTTTGGCGCTTACTGGCTGGCAATCACTACCGCCTATCCCGAAAATGCCTTTGGCGCAGATCGCCTAAACTACTTCTTGCTGTCTTTTCCGGTGGGGATTTTGGGGGCTGTTTTTGATACTGCCTCGTTTTTCATTACCGTCTTTATTGCTCGGCGGGCGCTAAAAACAACTTCTCTAGCCAGCTATGTCGCTCACCTCAGTGTCGATGTCGCTATTGCGATCGTTGCGACCTTCTGGGTGCTTTTTGTGTTTTCGTTTTCCGGCTGGCTCATTAGTCTGGTGTTAGAAAGTCCGGAAGCGCTGGTCGATCGCACCGCCAAGTACGGTAGCCGGTTTGAGGAGGCATTGACCGATCCCACTGATGGCGACAGCCTGAGAAATATCTACTTTGGTGTGGTCATGGGCATGTCAGCGATGCTGCCCTCCCTGATTCACCTAGGATTATTTGTCAAAGCAGTGGGCCGATACGCTAGGCGCTACGCCCGAGTAGCTGACCGCAATTAGCGGAGAACCCCCTCTTAAAGAAACCCGGTTTCTTGGAGAAACTGGGTTTCTAAACTTAAATCTAGGCTCCCTCTACCGAGGCTTCACTGACATTGCCTTTGGCAAACCGCTTCCACACGGCATCGGTCAGCAGGTGAGACAGCAGGCCCAACGGTCCAGCAAAGAGGCACAGGGCTAAAGAATGACGGGTAAACACGCCACTTTCCTGGCCCTGCCAGTAGATCCAGCGGCCTACAAACAGGTCAAATACCAGATAGTGCACCCAACCTGTCGCTGTTACATGCGGATTGGCAAACAGCGCTGCTAGGTCAGGCAGCTTCAGGTTGGGGTCTGAGAGCGCTTCAATGCCTTCGACATTGTTGAAGCTGGTGATAAATAGAAAGAGGTAAAGGCCCGCTAGGGCAGCGTAGGGCAGATAAGACCCCATCACCCAGCGCGTCAGCTTAGTGTTGGGCACCAGCACCATTAGGGTCCAAAAGGGCAGCACAAATAGGTTTGCACCTGTAAAGAGGGTTTCGAGCAGGGTGCTGTCTACGATCATGGGGCAAAGGGATGAGAGGTCGCCTCAAGTGTAAACAATTCTGTAGAAGCCTCGCACCGTAGCACTTTACTGGAGTGTTGACGGGATGGACAGGCGTCGGTGCTCAATTTTGATGCACAGATCCATGACCAGCAGAATTCCGGCAGCTTCGGCTTTGACTACAGCATCTGGGTGCTTTACGCGAAGCTGAGCCCAAACAGATTTTGCGCCTGCACCTGTGGCTTCATCGACAGTAGCGGGCAAGTACTCGGAACGGCGAAACACGTTGACGATATCAATTGGTTCCGGCACTTCTAACAGAGAGGGATAGCAGGGCTCCCCATCAATAGTTGCGATCGCAGGGTTAACGGGGTAAACCCGGTAGCCCACGCGACGTAGATATTTGGCAATTTGGTAGCTGGGCCGATCCAACTTGTTGGAGTGACCCACCACGGCAATGGTGCGGGCTGTGGTGAGGAGTTGCCGCAGGGTATCGTCGGCAGGGGGCGAGGAAGGCGTCATGAGGCTCTAGTTTAGGTTTAGTCTCCCATTGTGCCTCGAACTGGGTTAGGCACTTCCAGACAGGGAACCGTTGAGCCAGGAGGGGGGTTGGGTGAGCAGTGCGATCGCATCCTCCCCGGTCACTGGCTTAGAAAACAAAAATCCCTGACCAAACTGACAGCCCATCTGCCGCAGCAGCACCATCTGCTCCACCGTCTCAATGCCTTCGGCCACCAAGGTTAGGTTCAGCTTATGGCCCAGCGTGATAATAGTGTGGACAATCTCCCGGTCCTCCTGGCTATGCTCCATGCGACTAACAAAGGAGCGATCAATCTTAAGCGTATCGGTAGGGAAGCGGTGCAGATAGCTCAGGGAAGAATAGCCCGTGCCAAAGTCGTCGATTGCCAGCTGCAGCCCCAGTTCCTTTAAGCGCAGCATCAGCTCCCGCGAGGTTTCAACATCGCGCATAATCATGCTCTCTGTAATTTCTAGCTGGATCTGCTGACCAGACACGCCACTATCTCTGAGGCTGGCCGCAATCTGCTGCACCAAATCCGACTGGACAAACTGCCGCCGCGAGAGATTAATGCTCATCTTTAAAGCGGAGCGGGGCACCTGGCGCTGCCAGCGCTCAAGCTGCTGGCAAGCCTCGCGGAAGATCCACTGACCCAACTCCAGGATCAGCCCAGTCTCTTCCGCTATCGGGATAAACGCATTAGGAGCCACAAACCCCTGATCGGGATGCCGCCACCGCACCAGCGCTTCAAACCCCGTGATGCGGCCGGTTTCTAGCGCTACGATGGGCTGGTAATAGAGCACAAATTCCTGCTTTTCTAGCGCCTCTAGCAAGTGACTCTCTAGCTGCAGGCGCTGTGCCGCCGCCTCCTGCATACTGCGCGAAAACACCTCATAGCTAAACTGATCTAGCGCTTTGGCTCGATACATTGCGGTATGGGCATCGCGCAGCAGATCTTCAGCTTTGTAGTCAGTGCCCCCTTGGGTAATAGCTAGCCCCAGGCTGGCAGTAATGGCTAGCCGTTGCTGATTCAAGCAAAACGGAGCAGCCAAAGCTTTTTGCAGGTTTTTCAGGCTGCCTTCTACCTCGGCCTGCGGGCGCTGCTGAAACAGCAGTGCAAACTCATCCCCCCCAACCCTAGCCAACAACGTGTCCTCTGGCAAAGTCTGGCGCAGTCGCTTAGCCATCATCAGCAAAACGCGATCGCCAATCGAGTACCCTAAACTCTGGTTAATCAGCTTGAAGCGGTTAATGTCTAAAAAAGCCACCATAACCCGCTCCGACCCCTCAAGCTGCAGGGCTCGTCGAACCTGTTCTAGAAACAGCTCTCGGCCAGGTAGATCGGTGACCCAGTCATGGGTGCTGCGGTACAGCCCCTGCTGCATCAAAACCAATCCCCCCGCCACTAGCAGCCCCACTAGCGGCTCAAAAACCGGCACCCAGAGCGAAGAGAACAGGCTAACCCAGCCAATTCCCCAAAGCAGTGCCACCACAAAGCCGACGCCCAGAAGCAGCACCAGAGGTCGTCTCAGATTCGAAGCCACCACACCCGCTGCCAGGGTCCAACCCACAAGCCACAGAAACTCGCCCCAAGCTGGCAGAAACCGATAAAGTGCCTGTTCACCCGCCAGACCCTCTAGCAGTTGGCTGATGATCTGGGCGTGCACAACCACTCCTGACTGGGTTAGCTCCTGCTGCTGAGTAGCCGTATAAGGGGTGTAAAATTCGTCCTTTAGGCTAGCAGCCGTAGAGCCAATTAAAACCACCCGGTCTCGTATCCAGGCGGGGTCATACTGGCCTTTAAGCACTTGGGCGACTGTCAGCTGTTGGGCCGGCATCTCCCGGGAACGGTAGCGGGTCAAAATTTGGTAGCCGCCGTTGTCAACAGCCTGATAGCCACCGCTCCACTCTTGCAGACGGGGTAGAGTCAAGCTGCTCAAATACAAGGCTTCTTCATCAAAGCGCAGAGCAACATCCTGGCCCAAATAGCGCTGGGCTACCCGCAGGCCGAAGGAGTAATAAGCCTGATCTGAGGAACCTACGAACAGCAGGCTACGCCGCAACACGCCATCCGGATCGAGAGCTAGATCGTTAAATCCTAGCCGTTCTGCAGGCACTGCAGGAGGACCAGGCACCTCGTCACCCGCAGGGTTATTGCCCACATTCCAGATGCCGATCAGGTTGTCAGCTTCAAGCTGCTGAACCAGTTCAGCATTGCCAGGAGGTTGCGGCGTGCTGCGATACAGGTCTAGCCCGATCACCCGGGGCTGATGCTGCTGCACAGCCTGTAAGGTTGCTGCAATGACTCCATCTGAAAGGGGCCAGCCATAAGCTTGTAACTCGGCTTCTGACACCGCGATAATCAGCAGTCTTGG
Organism: Pseudanabaena sp. FACHB-2040; assembly: GCF_014696715.1. Lineage (NCBI taxonomy): Bacteria > Bacillati > Cyanobacteriota > Cyanophyceae > Pseudanabaenales > Pseudanabaenaceae > Pseudanabaena > Pseudanabaena sp. FACHB-2040. Next base: position 75,763 of record NZ_JACJQO010000007.1, on the reverse strand, counting down.
GTCAGTGCCCCGATCAGGCTGCAGCCGAGTTAGAGTATCAAAGCTATTTAGCTCAAAAGGCTGCAAGAGGCCAAATTTCTTGGCCCCTGTGACTAGAGTTGTCGTTATTAGAGTCGCTACTAAAACCGAGCGCGCCCCCATCGTTGCCGACCAAGGCAGGCGTTCAACTAAAGCTTTGGCTCTGGCCTTGAATGCAGTCAACCTCGGAAAAATGCGTCGGTAAGGCACAGCATTTGCACATGAGCAGTAAATGGTCCCTGAGCCAGCCCAGAGGGCTTTATTACCGATTACAAGCTGTCGCCTAGCCTATCCGGATCAGGCTTATAGGTCACTCAAACAGGGCTCGAACCGAACTGCGCCCAGTGAGACCCCCCACCGCGACGACGGCCCGGAAATACGTCTCCTCCCTGGCTAGTTTTGCTGTATCCCACAACCGGATTCATGAAAACTTGACTGCTGATTGAAGCGACGATGCCAATTCGCAAGAATTTTTGCCAGGAAGACAGCAAACCGCTTTATTGGGGGCAGGCTGAAATAAGTAGGGAGATGAGTGGGGCGTTAGTTGCGATCGCAATCCCAATAACCCGAACTTAAAAATCTGGAATTAAAGAGTGAATTCTCCAGATCTAAACGGCCCAACAAGCCCTTCTAAGGCAGCTCCATAAGTGGAACAGTTCAGCCCCTTTGACAAGTCCTGAACTATCACCTGAACTTTTCTGAACTTTTATGTATTGGCGTCCCCGAGGCTATGACAGATGATTGATTCATCCTGTAGACTCGCGTGTGCTCCAAAGCTCAGGCCGGGTTAGGCAAACAAGCTACTTAATGAGTTCGCTCCTTACGTAGTCGTCTAACCCGGGCTTTTTATTTTTAAAGAGCAGTGGGTCAGAGGAATAATTCGGCCTTCAGGCGTGGGGCAAATTAAAAAACTTTTAAGCAAGCGATCTTCAACTTACTCCAGCTTAAAAGCAGGCCATTCATTAAAGTACACACAGCCAGACTCAGCGAGCTATGCTGATTGCCGGTAGAGGTTGGTTATTGACGCAATCCAACCTCTACTAAGTACTGCATTTTGAGACTCTGCTGAGCCCTTTTATGGTCGGTTCTACACTTTCACGCCAAGCATTTTTACGGCTGTTGATGGCCTCGGTAGCTGCAGGCACTATAGCCCCTACAGCCGCTCTAGCAGGCCCCTCCGAAAAACAGGTCGTGGTGATCGGGGCAGGGCTAGCTGGACTAGTGGCTGCCTATGAGCTGCAAAGGGAGGGCCACCAGGTAACGGTACTAGAAGCGCGAGATCGGGTGGGGGGCCGGGTCTACACCCTGCGAGAGGGGTTTGCAAACGATCAGTATGCTGAGGCTGGCGGTGAGTATATCGACAGCTTTAACGTGCACCGGCAGATGCACCACTATGTGCAAACCTTTGGGTTGAGGCTGGCTCCAGTACACTCTGAGCCCACGGAGGGGATTTACTTTGTGCGGCAGCAGCGGTGTGATTTTTCTGACACAGCCCTGGCCAACAGCTTTGGGCAGGGTGTTGTAGACGAGATCGATCGCTTCTGGATTACGCTGGAGCTGCTGGCCAGAGGTGCCTTTAGAAAAACAGATTGGCTGACGGCAGCAGCCCAGTGGGATCAGCAGAGCGTGGCGCAGTGGATGGATACGCTGGCCTTAGACCCTCTGGCCCGTGAGCTAACAGAGCAGTACCTGCGGGGCGAGATGGACGAGCCTGATCAGCTCTCAATGATGTTTTTGATGGAGCAGGCCGCCCTCTACGACAAAGTGCCCGACCAGCGGCTAGAGATGTACCGGATTCAGGGGGGCAACGGGCAATTACCTGCCGCCATTGCTCGTGCCCTAGGGGATGCCGTTTTGCTCAACTGCCCAGTTATAGCCATTGAGCAAAGTGAGCAGGGGGTGCAGGTGACCCATGAGCAGGGCAGCGTGACGGCAGATTATGTTGTCATTGCCACGCCACTACCGCCGCTGCGCCAGGTGCGCTTTTCACCCGAGCTGCCAGAGATGGTGAGAGATGCGATCGCACATCTCAACTATGGCTCCCACATCAAGGTCATGATCCAGTTCGATGAACGCATCTGGCGCACCCGCTACCAGAGCACTGGGCTAACCATCACCGACTTGCCCATTGGCTTTGCAACCGACGCCACCGCGCGACAATCTGGACAATCGGGCATTCTTACGGCCTATATTTCTGGTCAGTATGGCGAGGCACTGCTGCCTCTCAACAACGAAGCCCGTATCCAGAACGTTTTAGACCAATACGAAATGATTTATCCCGGCTGTCGCAGCCATGTTAAAACGGCGCAAACTGCGGTTTGGCCCCAAGAGCGCTATACCGGCGGGTCTTACTCCAACTACGGGCCAGGGCAGTTTGCTCGCTTCTGGCCTGCTCTACGCCAGCCCCACAGACGTCTGTTTTTTGCTGGAGAGCATACCGACAATTTTGTAGGCTATATGGAAGGGGCCGTTCGTAGCGGCCAGCGGGTAGCGCAACAAATAGGGAGTGGTACGACATCGTTGAATGGAGTATTTCGTAGGTTGAGCAGTACGAAGTGGTAACCCGCCTCAGCAAAGGACTCTTGGGCTTCCAAGGCCCTGACTCAACCTACAGCTTTAGCTTTGCCAGTTCGAAAGCGCGTCTCAGTAATCGGCCTTGACCCGCTTCTCAAACTCTTGCCGCACGGATTCCGAGAGAGCCACAGCCTCTTGGTACAGATCTGGGTGCTGCTCCCGCAGCCAGACCAACAAGCGGCTAAACTGGGCATTTCGCAGCTCCAGATCAGCCTGAAAAATGGAAGCCGCCGCCATCTGTGGCGCGTACTGAGTCGGGTGTCCCTGTTTAACGAAGTGGGCCGTCAATGCCAGCAGGGCCTGCTTGCGGACATCCTCCTGGCTGGGCTCTAATGGAAATGGCATAAAAATCAGTCTCCTCTTCAAGATTGAGCATTCAGGCATGCCTGAGCTTTGGCTCAAATGGTTACCCCTTAATTTGCCCAACCAGAGGCAGCGCAGTCTCGGTCTGAGCAGGTATTTGCTCAAATATCTAGACGTAGCAGATAGCGTTAACTGCAGCACCCAAACCCCCCGCTCACCAGGATCAGGCCCAAGAGTTTACAAAACTCAACGGGATCACCCTGAAAACCTCCCTTTAGATGAAACAAATCGAAAGTTTCCCCGCAAATTCCGATTCTCACTTCTAGGATCCGAGAGAGTGCTGGCAAATGATTTTTTTGCCGCCAGCAAAAATACCTACCGTACAAACTCCCCTAGGGGAGAACTGTCATGAAACAGATCCCTGCGCCCATTTGGACTCTTGTGATTGGGGTAGTGGTTACCCTGGTGAGCATCTGGGCCGGCTATAACCATCACATCTTGCCTACCGAGCAGGCTTCAAGTACAGCCCCGCTGGTGGACAACTTCTTCAACGTCATGGTGATGATCGGCACAGCGCTTTTCCTGATGGTCGAGGGCGCTATTGTGTTCTCCATGATCAAGTTTCGTCAGCCGAAAGGCGACGAAACCGATGGTCTACCCATTGAGGGCAACCTGCCTCTAGAAGCCTTTTGGACGGCCATTCCCGCCGTTATCTGCATTGCCTTGGGCGTTTACAGCGTCTTTGTGTTTCAGGAGATGGGCGGCTTTGCCCCTGGTGACCATGCCCACGGCCACGGGACTTTGATGGCTCAAGCCCCAGCAGCCATCGTTACGGATGTGGGATCGCCGATGATCACTGAAGGTGATATTGGCGGACAGAAGATTCCGGTCTATGGCTTTGGCGCTTCGCCTGAAGAAGAGGGCAACGCACCTGATCTGGCTGTCAACGTGACTGGGCTTCAGTTTGCCTGGGTGTTTACCTATCCTGATTCTGGCATTACCGATGGGGAACTTCATGTGCCCGTTGGCAAAGATGTGCAGGTTAACCTTACTGCCCAGGATGTGATTCACTCCTTCTGGATCCCCCAATTTCGGCTTAAGCAAGACGCCATGCCGGGGCAAACTGCTGAGCTGCGCTTTGTCCCTACTAAGCCCGGCACCTACTCTATCGTCTGCGCCGAACTTTGCGGTGCCTATCACGGTGCCATGCGGACTCAGGTTATCGTTCACACTGAAGAAGACTTTTCTCACTGGCTAGAAAGCCGCACAGCCACGAGCCCCCAAAGTAGCCAAACGGTTGCTATCAATCCGGCTGAACGATCCGACGCCGACTATTTAGCAGCTTATAGCCAGGGGCTTGATCTAGACGCTCAACTGGTTTCTCAACTGGCTCACTCCCCGCATTAATAATCCCTCGCAGTAATCTCTCAGCTATGGTTCAAGCGACAGAAGCCCCTACCGATGCCAAGCTCTCCCTCAGCGCCCTGACGGACTACTCCTTCCCCCAAAAACAGTGGAAGTGGTACGACTATTTCACCTTCAACATTGACCACAAGGTGATTGGAATTCAGTATTTGGTCACGACCTTCATCTTCTATCTGGTAGGCGGGATGATGGCCGTGGCGATGCGCACGGAACTGGCTACTCCTGACTCAGACTTCCTCAACCCCACGCTCTACAACGCCTTTATCACCAATCACGGGACGATCATGATCTTCCTGTGGATCGTGCCTGCCGCGATTGGCGGCTTTGGTAACTACCTGGTGCCGCTGATGATTGGGGCGCGGGACATGGCTTTTCCTAAGCTCAACGCCCTAGCCTTCTGGATTACGGTGCCTGCCGCGCTGCTCATCTTTACCAGCTTCCTTTTTGGCGGCGCTCAGGCGGGCTGGACCTCCTACCCACCCCTCAGCCTGGTAACCTCCAACGTGGCCCAGAGCATGTGGATTGTGGCCCTGATCTTGGCTGGTACCTCAAGCATTTTGGGATCGGTCAACTTCATTGTGACCATCATCAATATGCGAGTGCCCAGCATGAAGTGGGACCAGCTGCCCCTGTTTTGCTGGGCCATGATGGCGACTTCTCTGCTGGCTCTGTTTGCCACTCCGGTGCTGGCCGCAGCAATGATCCTGCTGCTATTTGATATCAACTTTGGCACCTCTTTCTTTCGGCCCGATGGCGGGGGCAATGTGGTGGTGTACCAGCACTTGTTCTGGTTCTACTCCCACCCGGCAGTGTATCTGATGATTTTGCCTATCTTCGGCATTATGTCGGAGGTGATCCCGGTGCATGCCCGTAAGCCAATTTTTGGCTACAAGGCTATTGCCTACTCTTCGCTGGCGATCTGCGTAGTTGGCCTGTTTGTCTGGGTGCACCACATGTTTACCAGCGGCACCCCACCCTGGATGCGGATTTTCTTCACCGTTTCGACCTTGATTGTGGCGGTGCCTACGGGCGTGAAAATCTTTAGCTGGGTGGCGACCCTCTGGGGCGGCAAGATCCGCTACACCAGTGCCATGCTCTTTGCCATCAGCCTGCTGTCGATGTTTGTCTTTGGCGGCATCAGCGGGGTGACTCTGGGCACAGCGCCTTTTGACATCCATGTCCACGATACCTACTACGTGGTGGGTCACTTCCACTATGTACTGTTTGGTGGCTCAGTTTCGGGCCTCTATGCTGGGATCTATCACTGGTTCCCTAAGATAACCGGGCGCATGATGAACGAGCCCTTGGGCCGAGTTCACTTCTTGCTCAACTTCATTGGCGGCAACCTCACCTTTATGCCGATGCACTGGCTGGGCGGTCATGGCATGCCTCGTCGGGTAGCAATGTATGACCCGCAGTTTACCCACGGTAATCAGCTGGCCACGATTGGGGCCTACATCCTGGCAGTCTCGGTCCTGCCGCTGATCGTCAATATTCTCTGGAGCCTGGTCAAGGGCGAAAAGGCCAGTGGCAACCCCTGGAACGCCATGACTCTGGAGTGGACCACCTCTTCACCGCCGCCGATTGAGAACTGGGCGGTGCTGCCGGTGATTACGCGCGGTCCTTATGCTTACGGGCATGTCGAGGAGATCCCGCCTGCTGAGAGGCCGGATCTGTCAGATGCGATCGCAATGCCCAAATAACCCCCTCCCGTAGAGATGTGGTTAGCCACATCTCTACGCCCCTGCAACAACTATTTTTCATTCACGGTACCACCATGCAAGGCGCACTCGAAAACAGCCAAACCGCCGCCGCCCATGAGGCTGGCCTCGGAGATGCCCACCACGGGGAACACCCCGACCTGCGAGTCTGGGGGCTCATTACTTTCCTCTCCTCCGAATTTTTGATGTTCGCAGGCTTCTTTGCGGTCTACCTCGTCTTCCGCAGCACGATTGCCGAGTGGCCTCCTGAAGGCACCGAAGTCGAACTGCTGCTGCCAGCAATTAACACCGTCATTCTGGTGGCATCCAGTTTTGTAATCCACCTGGGCGACGAAGCTATCAAGAAAGGCGATGTGGCTGGCCTACGCAAGTGGTACATGGTCACCGCCGCAATGGGAGCCGTTTTCCTAGCCGGACAGGTGTATGAATACATGAACCTGGGCTATGGCTTACGAACCAATCTCTTTAGCAACTGTTTCTACCTCACAACCGGCTTTCACGGAGCCCACGTCTTTATCGGCCTACTGCTGATCTTGGGCGTGCTGTGGCGCTCTCGCCGCCCTGGTCATTACTCTGCCGAAAAGCATGTTGGCGTAGAGATGGCCGAGATCTACTGGCACTTCGTTGACATCGTCTGGATTGTTCTATTCATCTTGATCTACGTCCTGACGCTGTTTTAACGGCCTTCTAAACAAAGCCTCATCTGCACCAACAGCTTTAACCATCTACTCTTGCAAAAGACGGGTTCACAGCCCGTCTTTTTTTATTAGGATTTTGTCAGTTCTGTTCGTTCGGTATGAGCATCCGATGGCAAAGGCTTTCTAGCTGTAGATAACACCTGCTTTAATGGCCCGGCAAGAGCCGAGCAACCGTTTCGGTCAATACGTCTAGATTTACAGGTTTTGCCATAAAAGCCTGCACCCCAACAGCAGTCGCCTGTTGCCGGGTTGTTTCACGGACGTCTGCAGAGCAGATAATCACCGGAGCAACTGGGGTCAGAGTTCGAATGCGTTTTACCAGATCAAATCCAGTGCCATCCGGTAGGTACACGTCTAATAGATACAGATCCGGCAGGCTGCTGAGAGCAACTTGAACACCCTCCGCCAAAGTTTGCACCGCCTCAACCTCATACCCTGCATCACTCAAAACAAAACGAAGCAGCTCGCAGTCATCGGCTGAGCTATCAACACACAGAATTCGCGGTTTAGCCAAAGAGACCACACATTCTCAACTTTGGCGCAAGCCCAAAATTTGACTGTTGACAGTTTAGGGACTGAATGAGCCGGAAGTCCGTTCGCTGGCGAACGGAAGAGATTGCCCCACAGGGAGTCTAATGAAACTAGGCAGAAATTTCGCCCTAGGCGAAACAAATAGGAGGAGGAGGATGTCTAACCCAGAAAAACGTGAAATTTTCCACAATTACCTTCTAGATTCGCTCCCATTGCGGGACTATAAGCTTCTTTGGCCCAAATTAGAGGAAGTTGAGCTGCCGCATGCAGCCATTCTTCACGGCATTAGAGAACCCATCACAGAGGTTTACTTTCCAACAGCGGGCCTGTTGTCTTGGGTCAACGTAACACCCTTGGGAGAGGAGATTGAAATGGGCGTGACGGGGAATGAGGGGATGGCTGGAATTCCGCTGTTCCTCAATGAGGGAGGTGCACCTTGGCAAGTGCAGGTGCAGATTAAGGGCCAGGCCTTGAGGTTGGAGGCTGACACGTTTCTTGAAATTTTAAACCAATCTGCCACGCTGCAAAAACGCGTGGCTGCTTTTACTTATCTCAAAATCGTGCAGCTGTCGCAGTCAGTCCTCTGCAACCGCTTTCACCGGGTAGAAGAAAGGCTGTGCCGCTGGCTGTTGGCAGCCCAAGACTGCACAGAGACCTCAGAGCTGTTGCTAACCCGAGACGTCTTAGCCCAGATGATCGGCTCGGGCCGCCCAACGGTTAGTTTGGTGACAGGAGAGCTGCAGTCAGCCGGGCTCATCAGCGCTACTCGCGGCAAAATCACGATTCTTGACCGAAAAGGGCTAGAGGCTACAGCCTGTGACTGCTATCGGTTGGTTAAGCAGGAATTTAATCATTACATCAATGAAAGGCTGCGTAGCTAAGAAGCGCCGCCTAAGACAGGATCTAGCTAGGGGTAGCTAAAGTTGAACTGTTCTTTCAACTACTCGTACCGGGCCGTTGAGGCAGCCGCTGCAGAGCTGCAATATACCGCTCTTCGCTATAAAGCTCCTGCGCTTGAACCAGCGTATTCATTTCTGTAACCAATACACGGGCAATCAGACGACGAGCATCATCTTCAGACTGCCCCTCTCGCACCAGACGCTCAAAGGTTAGCCGAGTTTCAGGCGGAGCATTATCGCGAATCTGAGTATCGACAGCTGTCAGCAGTGTTTCTCGCACGTGCTGGCGGTTCCCTGGGTCATCCTGGTTGGGTGGGGACTGCTGAGTTGACAGCTTCCAAAATGGCTTGCGCTTGGTCATAGACTCAACCTGTCCTTACTTGAAGTGTTGGATGACTGGGCAAACTTCACAACTGATTTTAGGGGCAGCAGCCCCGAGTTGTTTAAGCAACTCACCCGCACCTCATTGTAGAAGATAGATTTTGCTGGCCTGCTCAGATGCAAAAGAGGAAGATACACCGCTGATCTTCCTCCTAATTGAACTGATTGAATTGAGCTAGTTGAAGGCGTGCCTGTCTCTACAGTAAGGCTATTGCATACTGAGTAGAGTCGAGCCAGTGGCCCTAAGCTGCTGTTACTAGACCCCGATGGCGCAGCAAGGCTTCGGTGCTAGGTTCACGACCCCGGAAGGATTTGAAGACTTCCATCGGATGGCGACTGCCGCCTAGCGACAGCACCGTATCGCGGAACTTGCGCCCAGTTTCTGCGATCGCACTATCATTCTCCAGACCCACCTCTTCAAAGGCAGAGAAAGCATCGGCACTGAGCACTTCGGCCCAGAAGTAGCTGTAGTAGCCTGCCGCATAGCCTCCCGCGAAAATGTGGCCAAAGGCGCAGAGAAAGGCGTCTTCGGGCAGGGGCTTGAGGACCGTAGTCTTAGCAGAGATGCGATCGCGCACCGACTGAATCGTCTCAGCGCCTCCCGGCTGATAGCGGTAGTGCAGCTCAATATCAAGCCAGCCAAAGTTAACCTGCCGCAAAATGGCGCTGCCGGTCATGAAGGCGCGGGCTGCCACGATCTTTTGATACAGGTCTTCGGGCAAGGGTTCGCCAGTCTCGTAGTGCCGCGCTAGCTGCAGCAGTGTGTCGCGGTGGTAGCACCAGTTTTCCATGAATTGGCTGGGCAGCTCTACCGCATCCCACTCAACATTGTTGATACCCGAAGCACCGGGATAGTCCACTGTCGTCAGCATGTGCTGCAGGCCGTGACCAAACTCGTGGAACAGGGTTTCTACATCGCGGAAGGTCATCAGGCTGGGTTTGCCATCGACAGGAGGAGCCTGGTTGCACACCAGGTAAGCGACTGGCAGGCGCACTGAATTGCCCAGTTTGCCCCGGTTCACACACTCATCCATCCAGGCCCCGCCCCGTTTTTCAGCGGGACGGCTGTAGGGATCAAGGTAGAAGTGAGCAATCGAATCTCCCGCTTCGTTAGCAACCCGGAAGTAGCGCACGTCAGGATGCCAGACAGGCGCTTCACCGTCTGCCGGAGTAATGGTAATGCTAAAGAGCCGCTGAGCCAACGAGAACAAGCCACCGAGCACCTGAGGCAGCGGGAAGTAGGGCCGCAGTTCCTCATCATTAAGGCCATACTTTTCTTCCCGCATTCGCTCAGACCAGAAAGACATGTCCCACTGCTTGAGATCATTTGCCTCTGCTGCCCCTTTCTCTTGGGCAAAGGTCTTGAGCGTGTCTAGTTCCGAGACGGCAGCATCGTAGCTGGCACTTCGCAGCTCTTCCATCAGCTGCTCAATGGCTTCTACTGAGGGAGCCATCTTGCGGGCGATGCTCAACTCAGCGTAGGTGGGGTAGCCCAATAGCTGAGACATTTCCTGGCGTAGCGCCAGAATCTGCTCGATGTTAGGTGTGTTGTCGAGTTCACCCTGAGAGGCCCGGGTGATAAAAGCTCGGTAGATCTGCTCCCGCAGATCCCGGCGGCGGCTGTGCTGCAGGAAAGGTCCAAAGCTAGGGTGATCTAGCGTGATTCGCCACGGTCCTGCTTCGGCAGTAGCGTCGGTTTCCCCTGCTTCGCGAGCGGCCTGGGCCGAGAGGGCTAGCAGACTGGGGGGCAGCCCCGCCACCTCTTCAGGTGTGGTCAACGTGAGGCTAAAGGCTTTGGTCGCATCCAAAACGTTGTTCGAGAACTTGGTGGATAGCTCTGCCAGTTCTTGCTGAATTTCATTGAAGCGCTCCTTCGCAGCGCCCTCTAGCCCTACCCCCGACAGCTCAGCCTCCCGGATGGCCGACTCCACGATCCGCTGCTGGGCTAGATCCAAACTGGGCCAGTCAGCCCCGCCGCGAATTTGCTTAAATGCTTCGTAAACCGGCTTGCTCTGTCCCATGCGGCTGGCAAGCTGCACCAGAGGCGGCTGCACTGCTTCGTAGGCCTCCCGCAGTTCTGGGCTGTTTTTCACGCCCATGAGATGGCCGATAATGCCCCAGCTCCAGCGCAGGCGTTCTTCAATCTTGGTTAGGGGTTCAACCAGCCCGGCCCAGGTTGGCTGAACGTTTGCTTCTAGATCAGTCAATGCCTGCTCCAGCTCCTCAATCAGCTGCGTCATGCCAGGGACAATGTGCTCCGGCTTGATAGCTTCGAAGGGGGGCAAACCTTTCCCAATCAGGAGAGGATTTGGGGATGCGATCGCAGTCATATTGCTTCTGTAGAGTAGAGATTTTTAGCTTAGCGAGTCATCAATCAGGGATTCATAGGTCTGATGGGTGAAATGTTTTCCCTCAGCGCCACTTCGTCAAAACCGTGCCAACGGCTCCCCCGATCTTTGTAGAGATAGGAAGGGTTAGCGCCTTGATCCGGCTATACCCGGCTAAGTCAGCACCCAAACTGTGGGAATGTTTCAAGCCACGCCAAAGAGACACTTGAAGAAATACCTACAAAGTCATACTCGTTTCGAGTTTGCTTTTATTCAGTATACCTTGATTGCTCAAATTCGAAACCCCTTGGCCTGCCCTTTGAGCAATATCTGGCCTACCCTTGTAACAAGGGGCTTTCAGATACATAGGCTCAATCTAATGGGGCTTTACTCAGTCTTTTTTCCAATTAAAGATTGATGCAATCTTCCCTTAGGCGAATCACTACGGGCGTCGTCACTTTTCTGCTGACGGTTCTCACTGCTGTTACAGGCTATGTCCTTGCCGGTTGGGATCTAATTGACGCAGTCTATATGGTGGTCATCACCGTGTTTGGGGTGGGCTATGGCGAGGTGCGTGCCCTGACCACCCCCGAACTTAAAGCCTTCACCATGCTAGTGATAGTCGCTGGGTTCTTCTCTCTGACTTACATTGTCTCTGGTGTGGTGCAGCTGATCACCGAGGGAGAGATTCATCGAGCACTTAACATTCAGCGCATGACCCAAGAAATTGCCCATCTAGAAAAGCACGTCATTATCTGTGGCTATGGCCGCATTGGGCAGATGGTGGCCCGACGGCTGGCCGATGAGCGCCAACCCTTCGTCGTGATCGACAACAATAGCGAGCGGCTAGAGCAGGCTCGGGAGCAGGGCTATTTGGTGTACCAGGGCAACGCCACCGACGAGCAGGTGCTCTGCGATGTGCAAATCAGTCGCGCCCGGTCCCTGGCCACAGTGTTGCCTGATGATGCAGCCAATGTCTTCATTACCCTCACCGCCCGCGAACTCAGCCCTACCCTGATGATTCTGGCGCGCGGGGAAATGCCCTCAACCGAGCGCAAGCTTCGGCTAGCTGGGGCCAATCACGTTGTGCTGCCCGCCACCATCAGCGCCCTGCGAATAGCCCACATGATTATCCATCCGGCTGCCGTCGATTTTCTCTCCCAAACCGACGGCCACCACAGCCTCAACGAAATGCTGGCCGAACTCGACATTCAGCTCAGCGAGCTAATCGTGCAGCCCGACTCCTCTTTAATCGGCGGCACCGTGGGTGACATTGAAGTGCGGGGCAAAGGCACGTTTATCACTGTGGCACTGCGTCGGGCCAATGGCGAAGTGCTGATTCACCCCAGCCGCGACAGCTATCTGGCCCAGGGTGACACGATTATCCTGATGGGTCACCAAGGCGATATGCCTCAGTTCATGCAGCGCCACCTGATAAAAAGCAAAATGCGCTATCGCGGAGCCCGACATCTGTAACGAACATTTGCCCCTGACATCAGAACCGGAAAATCAATCGGCTTCAATTGAAACCGTCACGGCAGCCACAGCAATATACATATCGTCGTTCTTATCTTCCAGCTCAGGGATCGCCCGCCCGGCTACCACCATGCCGCCCGGCTCCAGCGTCAGCGTTTTTTGCCCGAAGGGCAGCACCGCTAGCACCTCCTCCTGCTGCACCTGTTCGGGGTAGGGGACTGCCACCTGCACATCCACAATCATTTCATTAGGGTGGCTCAGTCCAGCTACCTCCCAAATTCCTAGTAGGGCATTGTTTGCGATCGCATTGCGCACCGCCCGCGCCGCTGCCACTGTCGGGGATTGACCGTGCTGGTCAATCCCCATACCCATTTCGATGATGAAGCGTTTTTTGGTCAAGGGTTACTCCTTAAAAAGACCTACCCGTTTGCCGAGTACCCCTGAATATTCTCTGGGCGAAAATCACGCAGAATCGGGGTTGCTTGCCGGATTAGGCTTTCAGGGCCTCGAACCACCACGAGATATTTACCTGCGTTGAGTCGGTTGCGGTAAGACAGGGCGTCGCCACTGCCAAGAGTCACGCCTACGCCACCGCCGACAAAAAAGGCTCCCATCGCAGCCGAGCCTGCGCCCAAAATTCCGCCGATGACCTCGTTACCGATCGCTCCGGCCCAAGGAAAGGTGTCTAGTCCAGTGATGGCGTTAAAACAAAAACCAGCTACAAAGCCAAAGGGCACCAGCCAAACCATCATCAGCCGGATTTGCTTCCAAGCCTCGTCGGCAGGATCAATCAGGCCATATTCATTGGCGCTTTTGTAGCCCTTGCCCAAGATGGCAACATTCTGCATTGACAGCTCTGCTTTTTCCAGGGCTGAGTAGGCAGCTTCGGCTTTGATGCGATCGGGAAGGACAGCTACGAGATAGTCCATGATGCTTACAGTAACGTCCAGACATCGAAGGTTGTCTGTCTTCCATTATCGCCTGTTCAGGAATCGACTCAACTCTGAAACGAAAACCGATTGATGGGCATGCCTGGCTTTGCCCCTCCTACTCCGCTGCTGATTATAAATTTCGCTCAGCAATAGCCCAATGTTTCCATTAGGTAGCAGAACGGGGCCGGAACAGGTGAGTGTGGCTAGGGTTGTAGAGTTGAGAGCGAACTTTTCCCCCTGCCAGAGCCGGACTTACTACATATAAAGTCGTGCGAATTAGGTTCTCCCGCTGGGTTACCTCAGCCATTTCTGAGAGCGGCACCAGCCAGATCTGCTCATCCGGCCAGCCCAGACGAAAGCAAATGGCCACAGGCGTGTCGGGCGGGTAGTGCAGCAGCAGTTTTGCCTGCGACTCCTCTACATGGCGGGCACTGAGGTACAGGCAGAGGCTTGTTTTATGAGCTGCTAGAGAGGCTAGATCTTCGCTCTCAGGAACCTGAGTGCGGCCACTGATGCGGGTAAGGATGATCGACTGCACCAGACCAGGCACGGTCAGCTCTACGTTGAGCTTGGCCGCTGCTGCCTGGTAAGCACTGATGCCGGGCACCACCTCGAAGGGAATTTCGGCCTCGGCTAGCGCCTGCATCTGTTCATGAATCGCGCTGTAAAGACTCGGGTCACCTGACTGCAGGCGCACCACTGACTGCCCAGCCCGCACTCGCTCTACCATCAACGGCAAAATGTCTTCCAGCGTTTTATTGGCGGTGCCAATGCGCTCGGCCTCAGGCCGAATCCAGCTCAAAACCTGCTCCGGCACCAGAGAGTTTGCATAAAGAATCACATCTGCCCGACTCAGGAGACGGTAGGCCTTGAGAGTTAGCAGCTCAGGATCCCCAGGCCCAGCCCCAACGATATAGACTGCTGGCGCTAGAGGACTCTCTGAAACAGGCACAGTCAGAGAATCAGGAGAAAACCTTACGGTCATGGGCTAAACCAAAAACTTACACAAACCCCAATCTTAAACGCTCAGTTTCAAGTCTCGATGAAGTCTTATCGGTTTCCCGGAAGGCAAGATTTTCGCTGGGATGGTGGATTGGTAGATGCACCCTGATTCCGAGGCTCTGAGGTTTTTCCTTAGAGCCTTTTTCTTTTGAGTAGAGGTTGTGTGGAAAGGCAGAGGGCAGAGGGCAGGCTTCCTCGCCTCTAGTCATGAATCTTGCCGTTGGGCATGATGGCTCCTGTGAGGTTGGCTCCCTGAAGGTTGGCATTCCACAGATTTGCCTGTTGTAGGTTGGCCTGCTGCAAATTCGCGCCCTCTAGATTCGCCTCTTGCAGGTTGGCCCGCTGCAGGTTGCACCGCTGTAGATTTGCGCCGGATAAATTGGCTTTGTTCAGGCTCGCCTCTCGCAGGTCGCCTTCTGACAGGTTGGCCTGTCGTGCATCGGCCTCGTAGAGGTTGGCACTGATCAAAATTGCCCCGATCAAAACAGCATGACTAAGTTGGGTTTGGCTCATATTAGCCATGCACAAATTAGCCAAACTGAGGACTGTATTTTCTAGGTTGGCTTTATGGAGAGATACACCTACCAGGTTAGCCACGCAGAATGAAGCGGCGCTCAGGTTTGCTTCTCGCAGGTCAGCGTCTTGTAGATTGGCTCGGTTAAAGTTGGCCTCCCGCAAGTCGGCTTGATAGAGCTGTGCCTGTTTGAGGTTGGCCTGATTGAGATCAGCGGTATAGAGCACAATGCCTCGCATATCAGCCTGATTGAGGTGAGCATTCTGCAGAACAGCCATGCAGCCGTCTACCTGGCGCAAGCAGGCTTCTCTCAGGTCGGCACCGCATAGATGGGCCTCCCGCAGGCTGGCCTGCTCTAGGTTGGCCATCACCAGGGTGGCTGCGTCCAAAACTGTTCCATCTAACTGGGCCTGCTGCAGTTGGGCTTCGCGGAGATCGGCCCCAGTCAGGATGGCTTGACTCAGATTTACACCGCTTAGATCAGCTGTATAGAGCAGAGCTTCCCGCAGATTGGCCCCTTTAAGATCAGCATGGCGCAGGTCGGCCATGCAGCAATCTGCTGCCCTTAGGTCAATCTGAGGCAGCTGGATGTGATCTAGGCTGGCTTCTCGCAGGTCAATCTTGGGGTTTGAGACGGGCGTATCGTTAGTGCCAATGGCCGCGTCTCGCCAATGGTTCCAGGCAGTCACACCCTGGCGTAGCACAGTAAGATGCTCCGGATTGCACATGTGGCTCTAAGAGCGCCTCGGTAAACTTGAATTTAAAATGCCCAAATTCGCAGATTTTGCTTGCGATCGGTCGTTAAAGCTTAAACGAAGCTTGGGCAAAGCTTGGGCAAAGCTGCCTCATTACAGGCCGTCTGCGACAATCTGCGACAATAGGAATTTCCCACAGGAATCTCACACGCTCCGCTCCGCACTTCTGAGGCAATTTGATGACCCCTACCAACACCCGTAGCGCCAACGCTGCCCCGGCAACTCCACAGCACCACCAGAAGATTTTGAAGATTCAGACGCAGGGCAAATCGCTGGGCCGCTTTACCAACAAGGTGCAGGAGGTGGTGAGTGAGTCGGGCGTTCAAACGGGGCTGTGTACGGTCTTTATCCGCCACACCTCTGCCAGCCTAATCATTCAGGAGAATGCTGATCCGGATGTTTTGAAAGACCTGGAGAATTTTCTGTCTCGACTGGTGCCTGAAGACAATTCATACATTCACAGCACGGAAGGCCCCGACGACATGCCAGCCCACATCCGCTCGGTACTCACCCACACTTCAGAAAGTATTCCCGTAGTGGACGGCAGGCTAGCTCTTGGTACCTGGCAAGGGCTTTATCTCTGGGAACACAGGGCGCGTGGATCGGCCAGAGAAGTCGTTGTCCACGTGACTGGTTATTAGAATGGCTGACGAACTTAACGTCATCGGATTTGACGCTATCCCCACTCCACCGGAAGGGTTTCGCTCGGGCTTTGTGGGCATTGTGGGGCGGCCCAATGTGGGCAAATCGACGCTGATGAATGCGCTGATCGGCCAGAAAATTGCCATTACTTCGCCTGTCGCCCAGACCACTCGCAACCGGTTGCGGGGCATTCTCTCGACGCCTCAAGCGCAGATTATTTTTGTTGATACGCCGGGCATTCACAAGCCGCAGCATGAGCTGGGCAAAATTTTGGTGCAAAATGCGCGGGTTGCGATCGCATCTGTCGATCTCACCCTCCTCGTTGTCGATGGTTCCGTCACCGCTGGACGAGGCGACGAGTTTATTGTCGAATTGCTGAGGCACAATCGAGCCAACGTCGTCTTAGGCATCAACAAGACCGATCAGCAGTCAGAGCAGGCCGAGGCGCTTAACCAGAGCTATGAGGTTTTGGCCGCAGAGCAGGGCTGGCCCCTGTTTAAGTTCTCGGCACTCACTGGAGAAGGGCTGGAGCCGCTTCTTCAGGGTTTGATTGAGCGGCTTGAGCCAGGTCCCTACTACTACCCACCTGATCTAGTCACCGATCAGCCCGAGCGCTTTATTATGGGTGAGCTGATTCGAGAGCAGATCTTGCTGCACACCCGGCAAGAGGTACCCCACTCCGTTGCCATTTCCATTGATCGGGTAGAAGAAGATAAGACCATCACCCGCATTCTCTCCACGGTTCACGTCGAGCGCGATTCCCAAAAAGGGATTTTGATCGGCAAGCAGGGCAGCATGATGAAGACCATTGGGGCCGCTGCCCGAGAGCAGATTCAAAAGCTGATCATGGGCAAGGTTTATCTAGAAGTCTTTGTCAAAGTCGTGCCCAAATGGCGGCAGTCTCGCAATCAGCTAAACGACTTCGGCTATCGGATTGAAGAGTGATTTGCAAAGCGGCGTGAAGCCTCAGACCTTTCTGGTTATTGGGGCCACTAATTGTCAATCGGCCTGCAGCGCTGGGACTAGCGGCCAAAGGACATCGGGTTTTGGCGGCGGCTTGCGATCGCAGCCGGGTAGCCGCGCAGCTTGGGGATCAGGTAAGTGCGGTGGAGCTGAGTTTCTTGCGACTAAAGACCTTTGCGGTAGCAGTACAGGGGGTGCAAGGCACCATATCGGTTTTTATCGATATAGTGTTTAAATATGGATACCAAAGACATCTTCAAAGTTCTCGCAAACGAAACTCGACTGCAAATTCTTCAGTGGCTTAAAGATCCGGGCACTCACTTCTCGGCACCGGGGGAAGGCTACAGTGAAGCCGAAGGCGTTTGTGTCAGCCTGATTCAGAAGAAGGCTGGTTTGGCTCAGTCCACGATTTCCCACTACCTGACCATGCTGGAAGAGGCCGGGCTGGTCAAATCTACCCGCCACGGTCAGTGGACCTACTACCGTCGGATTGATCAGGCATTCTCTGATCTGGCCGATCGATTGGCTCACGACCTCTAAGGCATTTATAAATCTGAGCCCGTTCTGTAGGTTTTACGTCTAATATGTATTTATACTTATTAAATATCCTGGCCAAGTATATCGACAGTGTTCGATATTTCTAATTACAGATATCTTCAAGCTGATAGGGAACACGCCATGATTCTTTCTCATCTGATTCTGATTGGCCTGGGGGTTGTGATTATCTGGCTGGGCTTCAAAATTGCCGAAGAGGTTTATCAGATTGCCTTAATTTCGACGGGTGCGATCGCATTTGCCTGGGGCTTTGCCATTTCCCCCGTCGAACTCCAGTTTGCGCTCGAAGCGCTCTCGTTAGGCGGGCTGATGCGCTGGCGTCTGCGCTAACCCTGAAGCCTTAAAGCGGCTGGCAGCAGTCCTCTCCCCAATATACGCATCTCTTAATTCCTGGCAGCAAGTAGAGTTGCCTTAAACGAGTAGAGCCTGCTTGAAAAGGGCCAAAAAAAATGGAAAGGTGAGAGGAGAGTTTGCGAATATTTGTGAATGACAGCCGGTAACTTTTCGTCCGATTTGGCTTTTCGACGCCTCCAAGAACTCAGACCCATTCTGCTGAAGCTCCATAAAGCACTGCTTGAAGCTGAGCGCGAGAGCTATGAGCAAACCAATGGCCCTATCCGAACCAAGGGAGAGTACTTCCAGCTAGTAATTAGCCATGAGTGGTTCAACTGGCTCAGGCCCATTTCCCAGTTCATCGTCCAGATCGATGAAGTGCTGATGTCAAAAAAGCCTCAACCCCCTGAAAAAGCGACAGAGCTCCTGCAAGAAGCGCGCAGCCTGCTCCAGACCTCAGCCACCGGCACCGCCCTGCGAGAGCGCTACCATATCGCCGTGCAGCACGATCCGACCATCGCCGCTATGTATGCCAAAGTGAGCGAGCTGATTGAAGAAGACTAAGGGTTTGTTTACGCCACCCTGCCAGCCTTGATTCTTAGGGGTTTCAACCTAGCGACTGCCGTTTGTTGCTCAGCTTTTGCCTGCGTCTTAAGGCTTGTGTCTAGCTATAGAACACGTGCAGGCCAATCAGATTCAACAGGCCGTATGCCGCCTAGTCCTGCCTCAGAGGCCCTCCCCGCAAACTGCATTCGAGAAGACAAACCTCTCAAATGGCAGACACCGCCCGACAGAGGCAGGGCAGGTGCTGAATACGCACTATAGAAATAGATCTGATCAAATCTCTGTTTACGCTTCGCAAGAAAGCCTTGAAACCCTGACCATAGGGACTGACTTTCTTCTGTATCTGAAGCTACAGTTTGATCAGACAGTTTAATCAAACGCTCAAGGCTGGTTATCCAGTCACTCACGACAATGAAACCCTTTTCTCCCCATCGGGCCGGTGCCCTACTCGAACCCAATGATGTGATTTATATGCCGGGATGGTCTCACTGTTACCGGATCGTCTCAGCGCCCTTTAGCCGCATTCACTACCTCAGATGGCAGGGGCACCTAGCCGCTGCTCCTACCGACCCTCAGGGGTACGTTACTTACCGGGTGCAGGCTCTAGGCGGGCAAAGAGTAGATCAGCTAGTGCTGCGCGCTTTTTAAACTCCGCTAGGTACTTTCTAGGCCAGCTTGTCAAAATAGAGTCAATCTAAGGATTGTCTCTGTGCCTGCTGCCCTAAGTTAGCCTCTACACAACCTATTCATCGCCTCTCCATAGCCAACCTCAGGGGTTCCGATGCAGAGCAGGGACCAACCTATGCAAAGATAGTAGGGTTGCAAAATTTTAGAAAATTTGGCCTGCTCACCCAGACTCAGGTGGGGCCTTCTGAGGCGACTGTGTGAATATGAATATTGGCGATCGCGTCCGCGTTAAAGACTCTGTTGTTTTCTACCACCACCCGCTCCATCGGAACCAAGCCTTTGATGCTAAGGGTATGGAGGGAGTGATTGTGAAAATTCTCTCTGATTATCAAGGCCGCCCTATCAGCGCCAACTTTCCCGTTCATGTTGAGTTTCAGGTAGAAGGGGCCAAACGACCTTTCAAGGCGCACCTGCGAAAAGACGAGCTAGAAGCTGTTGAGTCTTAGGGTTTAACCACAGCCTTTAGGAGCGGTTTCTCCTAAAATAGCCCCGCAGCTGCACATCTTTCTGCATAGCAGCCCATTCCTGCTGATGCTGCAGGGCAGTCCGGTCGTACCAATCACAATAGGCGGCAAACTGCTCCCGGCACTCCACTTCCCTGCGGAAGTCTTGAGCCATTTGATGCACCTGCAAGATCTCAATTGCATTTTGAGCAGGGATCTGAAAAGGGGAGGAAACGGATTCCAGCATGAAAGCAACCTTGTCAGGGAAACACATCAAGAAGGTAGACCAGATGGGCCAGCACTGACCTGCCTTAGGTTTATTTATCATAGCTTTCCTGTCTGGGCTTTCCTGATTAGGAGGTAAGGGCAACAGCAGCCATAGGTCTCCTTCAACCGATATGCTGATTAACAGCAGGGGCCATACCTGCGGGTTAAGAGCGTATGTTTTGACCCAGGCCATGTTCCCTGCTAGTGCCCTATGAAGCAGTGCAAGACCATGACTACCCGTGATCTGCCCCCCACCTTCGGAGCGCCCCCAGACGACGCTAAGCCAGATTTAACCACCCTCACTATGCTGCGGTTGGGCGTCTTTAATATGGGGCTGGGCATTATGTCCCTGCTCACCCTCGGTGTTTTAAACCGGGTCATGATTGAGGAACTGCAGGTGCCTGCCCTGATCGCGGCTGGGGTGATCGCGGTACATCAATTTATGGCACCAGCGCGAGTCTGGTTTGGCCAGCTCTCTGACTCCAAACCTCTGTTTGGCTATCACCGCAGTGGCTATATCTGGCTCGGGATTACAACTGTGGCCCTGACTTCCTTTATCGCAGTACAGGTCGTCTGGCGTTTGGGCAACAGTGTTGAAACTGTGGGTTGGGGCAGTCAGGCTTACCCTTGGGTGGGTTTGCTGGCAGTCGTTTTTGCGATTTATGGGCTAGCCCTAAGCGCTACCTCTACGCCCTTTACCGCTCTGCTCGTTGATGTTTCTGATGAAAGCAGCCGCTCTCGGCTAGTAGGCATCGGCTGGGCCATGCT
Source organism: Pseudanabaena sp. FACHB-2040 (assembly GCF_014696715.1). NCBI lineage: Bacteria > Bacillati > Cyanobacteriota > Cyanophyceae > Pseudanabaenales > Pseudanabaenaceae > Pseudanabaena > Pseudanabaena sp. FACHB-2040. The sequence continues at coordinate 54,985 of NZ_JACJQO010000007.1, read as the reverse complement.
AATGGTGGGCATTATTACCGGCGTGATTATCTCCACCATTGTGCTGCGGCCTATCACCCTCGATGCGCCGCTAGAGCAAGTGCGAGCCTCAATTAATCGACTCTTTATAGTTGCGCCAGCGGTGGTCTGCTTTCTGGCTTTCATCAGCACCTACGGCATTGAGAAGAAATACTCGCGGCTCAGCAGACGGTCTTCTCTGGCGAATCGGGAGGACAGCATTACTTTGGGCAGTGCCCTGAAAATTCTCACGGCCAGCCGCCAGACCGGGCTCTTTTTCACCTTTCTGCTGGTGCTGAGCCTGAGTCTTTTCATGCAGGATGCCATCTTAGAACCCTATGGCGGTGAAGTTTTCCGGATGCGGATTGCAGAAACCACTCAGCTCAATGCTGCCTTTGGCATGGGCACCCTGCTGGGGATTATTTTCACAGGCTTTTTTGTGGTGCCTCGCATCGGTAAGAAGCGCACCGTGACTTTGGGCTGTGTCTGGGCTGCAATTTGTCTGGTGCTGCTGAGCCTATCGGGCATAACCGGGCAACCCGCCCTGCTCATGACAGCGGTTTTTTGCTTTGGCATTGCCTCGGGCGTGCTGACACTAGGGGCCATTGTGTTAATGCTGGACTTGACTGTAGCTGAAACGGCAGGAACGTTTATCGGCGCTTGGGGGCTGGCTCAAGCGATTGCTCGAGGCAGCGCTACGGTTCTCGGCGGTGGTCTGCTAGACCTAGGTAAAACGTTGGTCAGAAATTTCCATGTATCAGGGGCAGCAGCAGCCCAGGGTGAGTTCTTGCCCGCCTATGCGCTAGTGTTTTTGACCCAGGCAGCGGGCATGATTTTGGCAATCTTTTTGCTGAGTCGGGTCAATATTCAGGAGTTTCAGGCTAATGCTAAAGATGCGATCGCAGCCGCTCTCCAAAGCGATATGGACTAGTAGAACCTGATACCATGACAGACTTTTGGACGACCGTTCTCACTTTCGCCCAAGACACTACGCTGAGCGTCGGTCAGCACCTGCTGCAGACATTGGGCCAAGCCAAAGTTGAAGAAAAAGACGATGGCAGTCTAGTCACCACCGCCGATCGTTGGGCCGATGAAACTTTAAGAACAGCGATTCAGCAGACTTTTCCTGATCACGGTGTGCTGAGTGAGGAAGTCGCCCACGTCTTTCCAGACAGCGACTGGTGCTGGATTATTGACCCCATCGACGGCACCACCAACTTCGCGCGAGGCATTCCCCTCTGGGCCATTTCTCTAGGGCTGCTCTACCGAGGAACGCCGGTATTTGGCTATGTCTATATCCCGCCGCTGCAGCAGGCGTTTCACGGGTACTGGCCGGGTCAATCTAGCCTAAACAGCCCTACCGGAGCTTACCTCAATGGTCAGCCCATTCACACTAGTCCTGCAGCCCCTGGCAAAAATCAGTTCTTTAGCCTCTGTGCCCGCAGCACCGGAGTTTTGGCCCACCCCTTTCCCTGCAAAATTCGCATGCTGGGCGTCGCCTCCTATAATCTGCTGACCGTAGCCGCAGGCTACACCTTAGGAGCCGTAGAAGCAACCCCCAAAATCTGGGATATCGCCGCAGTTTGGGCCATTGTGCAGGCAGCGGGCGGCCACTGGACAGCCCTAAATAACGCCCCCCTATTCCCCCTAACAGTCGGCAAAAACTACGCTCAGCATTCCTACCCTACCCTAGCCAGCAGCCAGACTAAGTGGGTTGATACGTTTCAGCCCTTAGTTCAGTCAGTCGTAAAAAGTCAAGAGTAAAGATTAAGACTGAGATTGATCTATTCCATCCCTACTTCTTTCTGTTCTCTGCCCTCAACCTTCTACCCTTCACCTTCTGCCCTCAAAATCATCGAGCCACCAGACGAGCCCGGTTCGCTGCCAGCCGCGAGGGGAAATCGCTTTCATCATAAATTTCCCCCACCAGTTCTTCCAGAATGTCTTCCAGGGTCACCAACCCGACGGTACCGCCATACTCATCAACCACAATGGCCATATGAAAATGCTGCTGCAGCATATCCTTGAGCAAACTGGCTACAGGCTTGACCTCCGGGATATAAACTGGAGCATCCATTGCCGTGAGAATCGGCCCGTCGGTTTGGCCCGTCTTTCGGAGTTGGCTCAGCTCCTGGAGTGCCCGCTTGAGGTGAACTACACCGACAATCTCATCTTTAGACACTTCCTGCACCGGAATGCGAGAATAGCCCGTTTCTAGGCAGAGGTTAACCAGATCTGTCAGGGATGCCTCATAGGAGATGGTTTGCATATCTAGGCGGGACTTGACCACATCCTTGGCCATCACCCGATCTAGCCGCAGCGCCCGATTCAGCAGCTGATGGCGGTACAGATCGAGATGCCCCCGTCCACCCAACACCTCAATCAAAAGCTGCAGGTCTTTGACCGATTCGGTCGGCGGCGATGCCCCAGTCTGAAAGCTGCGGATTGCGGCCTGCGTTAGAGTCTCTAGCAAAGGAATCACGCCCAGCCAAGTGAGCACTCTAGACAACAGGTATATCGGACGGACAGAAAAGGTAAAGAACGGAATCGTGTTTTGAATAGCTAGGGATTTAGGCGTGATCTCCCCAAAAATCAGCACCAGCAGCGTTACAACGCCTGCGGCTAGACCTACGCTCGCACTGCCAAACCAGAAGGCAAAAAGGTTGCTGGTTAAGATCGCTGAGAGGTTGTTGACCAGGTTATTGCCAACCAGCAGCGTAGTAATAAAACGGGTGCGGCTTTTGAGCACCAGGGAAAACACCCCAGTCGGATCTCCCTTTTCCTGAATCAGGGCCCTGAGTTTCAGGTTGTCAAGAGAGGTAATAGCGGTTTCCGAGCCTGAGAAAAAGGCAGAGAGACCCAGCAGCAGAAAGAGCACTGTAATATCCATGCCAACCGTGCCAAGCAGCGGTTGCAGCGTGACCTGGGCCAGCAGGTCAAAGGGGAACAGCAGAGCAAAACTTAGCAAAGGGATGGGGAAGATAGACCAACAGCAACACTATGGTGTGATGATAGCGTTCTGCTGTTTCAATTGCTGCGGTAACAGGGCAGATTTATAAACTGCTCTGGGTGTCGCTTACAATTTTTAAGATGTTGAATCGTCAGGCATTTTACAGAGCGATCGCAATGGCATTACAGATCGGAGATCCCGCCCCAGACTTCAGCTTGCCCGATGCATCGGGCAACCCCGTCAGTCTGGCCGATTTTCGGGGCAGGCGGGTTGTCCTCTACTTCTATCCCCGCGACAATACCCCTGGCTGCAACAAGGAGGCCTGTGGCTTTCGAGATGCCTACGACACCTACCAAAGCAAAGATGTGGCTGTGCTGGGGGTAAGTACTGACGATGCCAAGTCCCATGGCAAGTTCGCCACTAAATTCAACCTACCGTTTCCGCTGCTGATCGACGCAGGCGGAGAGGTTGCCAGCACCTACGAGAGCTATGGCCCGAAAAAGTTTATGGGCAAAGAGTATATAGGCATTAGCCGCAGCACATTTGTCATTGGGCCTGACGGCACCCTTGAAAAGATTTATCGCAAGGTCAAACCCGAAACTCATGCCAATGAGATTCTGGCCGACCTAGCAGCCCTCTAGGTACTCTATGCGCTACTTCTGGTATTCCGTTCAGACATTGCTGGGGCTAATTCTCAAGCGGCCATTGCTGGGAACTTGCGTTATCCCTGTACTGCCAGACGGTCAAATTGTTCTGATCCGCCGCCGGGATACCGGACAATGGGGCTTGCCCGGTGGCTTAATTGACTGGGGCGAAGATGTGCTTACAGCTACTCAGCGAGAGCTGATGGAAGAAACCGGGCTAACGGTTATTGCTATTGAGCGACTTGTAGGCGTTTACTCTGCCCCAAACCGCGATCCTCGCTTTCACTCTATTTGCGTGGCCGTCGCAACCCGTGTCGAGGGCACTCCCCGCATTGCCGACCCCCGTGAGATTCTCGATATCAAAGCCTTCTCAACGCAAATGGCGCTGCAGGAAACCCTTTCCCACGATCACTGTCGCCAGCTGCAGGATTATCTCAGGGGAGAGACTGTGCTGGCTTAGGCCAACACCCACCTCCTTGGGGCCACTCTGCCGCTCCCGACTGGTATCTACCCACAGGTTGCACATGAAAATCAGTAGAGATCCAAATGTCCGTACAGGGCGATTGAAGCTCAACTCAGGTACGCTGTTTTGGCATGAAGTCGGGCAGGGGGAAACCCTAGTCTTCTTGCACGGCACCTGGCAAGACAGCCTGCAGTGGGTACCGCTGATGCAGGTGCTAAGCAACGATTTTCACTGTATTGCCCCCGACTGTTTAGGGTTTGGCGAATCTAGAGGAAATCAGAGCCATTATTCTATTCAGCTGCAGGTAGACACGCTGGCCGTCTTTCTGCAGAGTTTACGCATTTCTCGCTGTTGTTTAGTGGGTCATTCCTTGGGGGCCTGGGTAGCAGCTCAGTTTGCCCTGCAGTACCCCGGCCTAGTTCAGAGGTTAATTGTCCTCGAACCTGAGGGGCTAGAGCCTACGCTTGATCGGCACCGCTGGCGGCTACATCGCCTGCTAGCAGGCTGCTCCCCCTTTGCCGTTGTGGTTAAAGCCTGTGCCCCCTTAATTCGGCTGCTGGGCGGCCAGCTCTGGCTGCGTCGGGTCTTTGCTCTCAGACAGCAGTTGAGGGCTTGTCCTGCCGCTTGCCGCACAGTCTTTCAGCGGCGCACGGCTGAGATCAAGAGAGAGCTGGTTCAATTTCAACTCGCTCAGCTGAGAATGCCTGTTGCGCTGCTGGTGTCAGAAACGCTCACGCCCATCAGTGAGGCGTTGGGCAAAGCCTTTATCCGATCGCTGCCCACGACCGAACTCATCAGCTTACCCAGCGACGAAACGGCCTGGGGACTAGCCTTGGAGCCTACCGCAATGGCATTAAGCGCATTTATCGCAGAAACACACCAGAGGGGCGATCCAACCCCTACCTACTCACCGTATCTCGCTGACGGCGCTTGATCTGCTCAGGGGCGATATGAGTGACAGCTTCACTGAGGGTGCGTACCCGCAGCTCGGGTTCAAACACATTGACTTGGTAAACCCTACAGTTATCCCAGTCCAGAGCAGTCAACCAGCCGCTGCGGGGATGGTAAACGCCAGTATCAATATCGAGCCAGCCCCGCCCCTGCACCAGCTGCCCTGGCTTGATGTTGGGAAAGGTGAAGGTAATCGTGTGGCCAGTGAGAATCAGTTTGTCTTCAAAGTAGGGCTGTTCACTGCTGTGAAACGTGTCGCGAATCCAGCACAGCTCATAGCTGCTCTGGTTGGCAATGTCGAGTTTGGGGTTGACTCCAGCGTGGACTAACCAGATGTCGTTGAGGTCGATGTAGAGCGGCAGACGACGAAGCCAGTCAATGTGGTCCATTAGCGCTTCCGCCGAGCCTCCATAGCTCGACAGGGTAGCCTGCCCGCCACTATGGAGCCAGCCTTGTAGGGTTGGCAGATTGACGTTGCCGCCGACAAAAGAGTCTAGCAAAAGCTGTTCATGGTTGCCCCGCACACAGCCATAGGCGTATTTACGGACAAAGTTGACCACCTGGGCGCTTTTTGGCCCCCGATCGATCAGGTCGCCGACAAAATAGACCTGGTCGGTGCTAGCCGGTGCGATCGCATCCCAAAGACGCATAAGACCGTCATAATGGCCGTGCACATCTCCAATAAAAATTCGGCGGGGCATCTAATTGTCCGGGGCTTACAACAGGAGAACACGTAGACCAACCTGCTTGAAAAGCGAGTGCAGGTAATTTCACGACGGTATTTTTTATTATGCCCTGTCCTTCAAAAAGCATTGAGCGATGAACAAAGTCTTTCTACAGCCGTGGCATTTTAGTGAAGTTTTCTCCGCCTTTCCGTGTCTCAGGCCAGCCCTGCCAAATGGCCTTAAATATGCCGCAAAAAAGCGTAGAGACGCGATTAATCGTGTCTCTACGCTTAGCAAAAGCCACTCCCAGGTTAAACCGTTACCGCCGTTTCAGATTTCATAGGTCCCACGGCCCCCGAATACACCAGCCCGCGCCGCGTATCTAGCGTCAAAATGGTGCCGTCTCGAATAATCTCCGTTGCGTTTTTAACCCCGACAATAACAGGCACCCCCAGCCGTAGGCCAATGACCGCCGCATGGCCCGTAAGACTGTCATCCTCTGTGATGATGCCGCCCGCTCGCCGAATAGCATCTACAAAATCGGCGCTGGTGCGAGGCACCACTAGAATCTCACCAGGATTGAAATTGCTGACATCTAGACCGCTGGTAGCAACTCTAGCGCGACCGCTGACAGAGCCCTCGCCAATGCCCACACCCCGTCCTAAAACAGCCGTTACTATATCAACCTTAATCAGATCGGTCGAGCCAGAAACGCCCTGCAGCGTACCAGCCGTCATGACGACTAAATCGCCTTCCCTTAACAGGCCCTTTTCCTGAGCTACATTCATCGCTGCTTGAAAGGTTTGACTGGTTGAGGGCAGATCCAGCACCAGCAGCGGCCTGACCCCCCAGACTAACTGTAGCTGTCGAGCAATGTCTACATGGGGCGTAATCGCCAGAATTGGCGGGCGGGGACGAAACTTGGAGACGTTGCGAGCTGTAGCCCCAGTTTTTGTCAGGGTCATAATGGCCGAGGCATTGAGCTGAGAGGCAATTTTGCTCACTGCCTGGCTAATGGCGTTGGGAATAGAGCGAGCCCCTGAGGTCTCACCCAGCAATCGGGGAGAGGCATCCTGCTCAGCCCGCAGGGCAATTCGCGCCATCGTGGCCACAGCCTCTACTGGGAAACGACCCACCGCAGTTTCGTTTGAGAGCATCACAGCATCAGTGCCGTCCAAGATGGCGTTGGCCACGTCAGACACCTCTGCCCGAGTCGGGCGGGGATTGCTCACCATGCTATCGAGCATCTGAGTTGCCGTAATGACAGGAATGCCCAACCGATTAGAAATTTCAATCAATCGCTTTTGCAGAATGGGCACTTCTTCTGCCGGCAGTTCAACCCCTAGGTCACCTCGAGCCACCATAACTCCATCCGACAGAGACAAAATCGACTCCATCTGCTCAATGGCTTCATGCTTCTCGATTTTGACAATGACGGGCACCTGCTTACCGGCATTGGCAATCAATTCCTTGATCTCCAAGACGTCCTGGGGATTTCGCACAAAGCTCAGCGCTACCCAATCGACGCCCTGGTTCAAGCCAAACACCAGATCCCGGCGATCCTTATCGGTCATCGCCTTAATCGACAGATACACTCCTGGAAAGTTGACGCCTTTGTTGTTTGAGAGAATGCCGCCCACCACCACCCGGCAGTGCAGCTCCTGCTGGTCCGGATCTACCGATACCACCTCCATTTCCACCCGACCATCGTCTAGCAGAATGGTGGAGCCTGCTGGCACCTCGTCTGATAGACGGTCATAGGTGACAGAAGAGATGTCCTGAGTTCCTGTGAGCGGGCGACTGGTCAGGGTGAAGGGATCGCCCTTTTGCAGCTGGATCGACCCATGCTCAAATCGGCCTAGGCGAATCTTAGGACCTTGTAAATCCTGCAGAATGCCAACAGGCTGGTTGAGTTCAAAAGAGAGCTGACGAATCAGACGAATATTACGCTGGTGATCCTCGTGGGTACCGTGGGAGAAGTTTAGGCGTAGGGTAGTGGCCCCGGCTTCAATCAGCGCCCGCAAGACATCAGGCTCCTGGGTAGCAGGCCCGATAGTAGCCACAATTTTGGTACGGCGCAGGGCGGTTCGCAGTTGCATAAGCGTCATGGCGAGGACAAGAGGATGGGGCCAGATGGAAAGTGACCTAAAGAAATTTTCAGATTTGGCTGAAACAAAGGCAACAGGGATACTAGCACGATTGTGCGATCGCAGATTCTCCTGCTGACCATTAATCGTCCTGACTGAACCCTTTGCAGCGAGAATAAAGAAATAGTTAGCCTGGATTTCGCGCCTCCCAGGCCTCGTGAAATGAGCAAGTTTCACAAAACTTTATTACTGCTGCGCCGTAACGTATACTACCAAAGACAGGTGTGTAGGAGCGTACAACATGTCGGCGGCAGCCGAGCCTCTGACGATACCCAAAACAGTTCCCTCCGAATTGCTTAAGACGGAGGGCGGTCTCAGCCCTAATCTGCTGATGTTTCTCGTATCAGTAGGGCTTATTTCGACTTCGACAGTAGGCTACTTTTTCTGGCACTGGGTGGATTGGTGCTCATTTTGTATGAACGTGCTGGCTTTGCATTTGGCAGGCACGGTAATACATGACGCCTCTCACAATTCAGCACATCGTAACCGGGCTATTAATACAGCCCTGGGTCATGGGAGTGCGCTGATCCTGGGATTTTCTTTTCCCGTTTTCATGCGAGTTCATCTGCAGCATCATGCCCATGTGAACGACCCCAAAAACGACCCAGACCATTTTGTCTCGACGGGCGGTCCCCTCTGGCTAATCGCAGCCCGATTCTTTTACCACGAGATCTATTTTTTCCAGCGTCGTCTCTGGCGTGATCTAGAGCTGCTTGAGTGGCTTTTGGCTCGCTTGATCGTCGTCTCTCTAGTTCTCACTTCCTGGAAATTTGGTTTTCTCGGCTACATCTTCAATTTCTGGTTTTCACCTGCCTTGGTTGTTGGCATTGCCTTAGGCCTATTTTTTGACTACTTGCCTCACCGCCCTTTCCAAGATCGCGATCGCTGGAAAAACGCTCGGGTCTATCCAGGAGCTATTCTCAACATTTTGATCATGGGGCAGAATTACCACTTGGTGCATCACCTCTGGCCCTCCATACCCTGGTACAAGTACAAGCCTGCTTATGAGGTCATGAAGCCCCTACTAGACTCCAAAGGGTCACCCCAGTCTCTAGGCCTGCTTCAGGGAAAAGACTTTTTTAGCTTTCTTTACGACGTCTTCCTAGGCATTCGCTTCCACCCTAAGTCGTAGGTTTTTTCTACCCTAAGTTAGATTAATTTATTGCGTCAAAAGACCTTTTTCACAATTTCCGCCTAAATCTTTCAATTTTTCTGATTTCATAAGCTTTGAACCCCTCCACCTATCTCAGATGGAGGGGTTCTTCTTTAGAGAGGTTCAATCGACCCAATCCTGCATTTCTCCGGATGAGCTTGATCTGAGACGCTGTTTAGGAGGTTATTTTTCTGGGCAAGCTTAAGGCCTGCCCCTCGTCCGGTTCCAAAAGGCTAGGAGTTAGTACTCATGCACCAAGAATTCAACTTCGTCCTGTCTCTACCTGAATACGTCAAAAACATCACTCGCAAATACGGCAGCATTCGCTGGTGTGACGCTCAGGAAAGCATTGTTCTCTCATTTAAGGATGAGTACTTACTCCGGGCTTTTGTCAGCTTTGCCAAGGACTACGACCTGTGGAACCAGCCTTCGCTAAAAGGCACCAAGGTCGTCTGCGAGGTTGTTAAAAGCGCCTAAAGCCAAACTCATGCCTAGAGACGTTGCTGGCATCGTCTCTAAGGCACAGATTTTTATCTTTAGTCTCTGCGGCACCCAGCTTAAGGCAGCCCGAACGTTAGTGAATTGGAGCAATTTCTAGATCGGGCCGCAAGTCCCGCGCTGCACGCAGGTAGACATGCTGCACCTCACACTGCATTTCCGGCAGTTGGGCATGAATCAGCAGGCGAATACAGTGCGTCAGGCTGCCCTCAACATGCATATGCTGTACATCAAGAAGGGCCACAGAGTCCCACCGGGGGCGGCGACGTGCGATCGCAGCCGGAAACACCGCATCCAGGTCGCGAGTAACCGAGAACGTTGCACTAATAATGTGGCTAGGATCCAGCTGGTTGCAAGTCTCCAGGGCATCTAGAAGCTCAGTGACCGCCTCTCCGATTGCAGCTTCTGAATTTTCAGTCACAGTAATTGCGCCTCGAATTGCCCAAACTCGCCAGTCCACGCTGTAGTCCTCCAGTTTACTTAAGCTTGCTAGTTCTCTTACCAAACCAACAGCACTTTTGACAGCCCCTGCCGGTAGAAAGACATCAGTTCAATCCTATCAGGCAAGATTCCCCTCACCCGAGATTTGCGGCCAGGCACCTCTGAGAATTTAGCGACCTGATCTGCTGCAAACGATCTCTATCCAAGCCAGTAACTGGAGTTTTGCTTTAAAGAGAAGCTCCAGAAAAAGAAGCTCCAGCTCCTGAAGTGGACTTGATATAGACTGCCCTAGCAAGACATTTCTGGAGACACCCTAACCCGATTTAAGGACGGTACAGCCAAAGCGGTAGACCACTGGTGGTTCGCTCAAAATCGAGCCAGTCCAAAGTCGCATTGACAGTAGACACATTCAATCCAGCTAAATAGCTGCCAGCACCAGCTTCCCTCGATCCGCCAGCGTAAGCGCCCCCGCCCAGACTGCTAGAGTTCCCCGGCAGAAATTTGCGCCAAGCAGGTTTACGCTCCTCCAAAGTCAGGCACTCAGCCTTCTCTGGATCTAAGCCCACCAGTTCGGCAGCCCAGCGGCGAGCATCTTCCTCTGTACCCAAGCGATCAACTACCCCTAGATGTAGGGCCTGCTCGCCGGTAAAGATACGACCATCAGCAAAAGTGCGAACCGTGTCCTCGCTCAATTTGCGGGCATCGGCAACCGTTTTGACAAACTGCCTATAGCTAACGTCAATCAGCTCCTGCAGAATCTGCTGCTCTGGCTCAGTCAGTTCCCGATCGAAGCTCAAAATGTCTTTGTAAGGACCTGATTTAATGACCTTAAAAGACACTCCGACTTTATCTAGTAGGCGTTCCAGGTTATTACCCCGCAAGATTACCCCAATACTGCCGGTAATCGTGCCAGGGTTCGCCACAATGTGATCGGCTCCCATACCGATATAGACCCCGCCCGATGCTGAGATATTGCCAAAGCTAGCAACGACTTTGACTTTTTCTCGCAAGCGCAGGAGCGCCTGGTAAATTTCCTGAGAATCCCCGACGGTTCCCCCAGGGCTGTCAATTCTTAACAGCAGTGCTGGAAATTTCTTCTCTTCCACTTCTTTGAGCGCTTCCAACACCGTCTTGCGCGTTGGAGCGCCAATCACACCAGAGACTTCTATACGGGCAATAGACTTGCGAAAGCGAGGTTTGAAGGGCCAAATCATAAACTAAACACGCTATGGAGTAGTGCTCAACCTTAGGAGTTCCAGCCCCCTAAGAGACGTAACATTTCAATCTTCCCTGAAATAAGTGCAGGGTGCGGGGTTAGAACCCCCTTGGCGGCAGCGCGATTCCCACACCTGTTGATTTTCAAGGTGAGAGTAGGGCCACGAACTATTGTATCGAGCGCCCAGATCGCGCTTTTTAGGTGAAGACTCTGCCGCTTTAGGCAGAGACAGAAGAAACGGTAGTGCGAATTACGTTTACATTCCTTAAGATAAACAAAGATATTTCTAAGACTTCTCTTAACGCTCGAAACTCCCTAAGGAAAAACGCCTCTTTTCATGGACGCCAACGCCAGTCAGTCTCCTACATCTCGCAATGCGCTGCTGCTGATTTCCCCTTTCTTTCTATGGGGTACAGCAATGGTCGCAATGAAAGGTGTCATGCCTTTGACGTCACCGTTTTTTCTGGCCGGGGTGCGGCTACTGCCAGCGGGTATTTTAGTGCTGCTGGCAGCCCTTTGGATGGGCCGACCTCAACCGTCTTCTTGGCGCGGTTGGCTCTGGATTGGTGCTTTTGCCCTAGTTGACGGTGCCCTCTTCCAGGGCTTTTTAGCGCAGGGATTAGTTCGAACCGGGGCTGGTTTAGGCTCAGTCATGATTGACTCTCAGCCGTTGGCAGTGGCTTTAATGGCCCGGTTTCTCTTCAATGAGCAGGTGGGCATGTTGGGCTGGGTAGGGCTGGCTTTAGGGTTGTTTGGGATTGCGCTTTTGGGTATTCCCAATGAATGGTTAACAGCTTTAATGGCAGGCCAAACGGACTGGTTAGGCGACAGCACGCTGCTAGAAGCTTTGATGAATCGGGGTGAGTGGCTGATGCTACTGGCTGCTCTTTCAATGGCCGTTGGCACAGTGATGATTCGCTATGTTTGCCGCCATGTTGACCCCGTCGTCGCGACTGGCTGGCATATGGTCATTGGAGGCTTGCCCATGTTTGTGCTGTCTGGTTTGGGAGAAACCCAGCAGTGGCAGGCTTTGGGCTGGTCTAACTGGATGGCGATTGCCTACTCAACCGTGCTTGGCAGCGCCGTTGCTTATGGTGTGTTCTTTTATTTGGCAGCTCAGGGCAATCTCACGAGCCTGAGCGCTTTGACTTTCCTGACGCCAGTATTTGCACTGCTGTTTGGCAATCTCTTTTTAGGAGAAGTGTTGAGCCCGCTGCAGTGGGTAGGGGTAGGATTTACCCTGATGAGCATTTACTTCATCAATCAGCGTGAGGTGTTGCTGGCCAATCTGCGCCAGATTAGTGCGAGCTGGGGGTCAAAGTCAGCCCCCTCCGACAGCGCCTCTTAGTTGAAGCGTTTTAGCTGAAGCTCTAACCGTTGCAAATTTTCGAACAGGGTGCGATGGTCAAAGACCAAACCTAAGCGGTTATCGTCTCTACAGTCATTCATCACATCTACACGTCAAGGTTCTTTTCCCCAGATCTGCAGATCTGGGGAAAAGTCAAGCCAGTCAGACAGCTTTGCGACAGAAGCCAGGTTCCCCTCAAAGAAGTTCTAGTTTTTGGTTAATGACAGCTATTCAGTCTGGGCAAACTATCGAGTAGAGCTAGGGTAGACAACCTTGAGACAGCTATTCTTTCTATAACGGCTGTCTCTGAGTAGAATTAGTGCCGATTGATCGGGCAAGCCTGGGTTAAGCAAAGGTGCTGACAACTCAGCCAGGGATGAAACCTGCTATGTCAGAATTAGTCATCAACATTAAAAGGGTCAATAGGTTGAGAGGAAAATCCCACCTGAGGGACATTGAGCATGCTCCAGCGCGTCACCGTATTTCTTTTCACCTGTTTGACAAGCTTCAACGTAGTCAGTTCAGTCATTTCTGAAGCAGTAGCAGAGGCTAGCAGTTCGACCGATCATCCCCAGCTTGCAGCGGCTACAGCGGCTTGGCCTAGGTTGCTGGCTCAAAGCAGCAATGGGGCCATTGCCGAACCTGCAGGGTCTTCTGACTCTCCCAGCACAGTTGGTGTTGCTAACCCTGTCTTGCTTGCTCCGGGTACCCAAAGCGACAATGTCAGGTTGCTACAGCGTCAGTTACAGCAGCTTGGCCACTACCAGGGTGCCCTAGACGGCAACTATGGGCCTGCTACCCGACGTGCAGTCGAGGCATTTCAGCAGCAGGCTTATCTACCCGCAACCGGTACTTTGGATCGGCAGACTTGGGCCCAGATGCAGGTTCCTCAGCTTTGGCCCAACCCTTCGGCAGGAGAGGCTAACTCAGCCACGGCTTCGGCCCCCGCACCCGAAGGCAGCAGCTCTGCTAACCTGCTCACTAACCCTGCTAACACCAGTAGCCAAACTCCTGGTACACCACCTACCAGCTTAGCCCCGACGGCACCGGTTCCAGCCTCGGCGGCAGATTCTACAGCGACTTTGGAGCAGCCAGCCAGCTCCGCTCCAACGGCTCCTAGCGCTGGTGACCAAGACAGAAGTCTGTGGCGGATACTAGCCTTGCTAAGCCTATTGATGGTTTTAACCAGCAGTGTGTTCTTAGCGCTTTTCATTTGGCAGCGAGCTTCAAAAAAGGCTGCTGGTCAGACTGAGGTAGAGCCTGAAGGGGATGATTTTACTACCTCAGAGGCCGAGGCAAGCCCAGATTATCGTCAGAGCCAAACCCGTGAACTTAGATCGGTTCAAAACGGATTGGTAGAAAGCACTTCTAGCCAAGTTGTAGATGTTTCAGGTACCGTCGTCGATGGGGCATCAGCAGCTGAGGCAACGACTCGTCTAGCGCGGGTCAATATCAGTGATGAACTGGTGGAAGCGCTGCACAGCCCAGATGCCTCAATTCGTTGCAAGGCCATTTGGGAACTGGGCCAGCGAGGAAATTCTAATGCCGTGCCTGCCCTAGTTGAAACCATGATTGATGCCGACTCTAAAGAGCGCAGCCTAATTTTGGCGGCACTTTCGGAAATTGGTGTACGCACTCTAAAACCAATGAATCAGGCATTGGCGCTATCGCTGCAGGATGAGAATCCCGAAGTTCGTAAGAATGCCATCCGAGATCTCATGCGGGTCTATGATTTGGTCGGTCAACTGAGTCAAATGCTGGGCCGAGCAGCTCAGGATCACGATAGCGAAGTTCAAGAAACTGCTCAATGGGCGCTGAGTCAGCTGGGCAGAATTCGCCAGCTAGCTGGCCCTGCCTATCCTGTAGTTCAGGAAGCCCAGGAGACGGCTTTGCCAGAGGATACTTCTCATTCACTGCCCTCCTAAACCTCGCTCAACTCATGGTGGACCCCAGTCACAAACTCAACCTGCTCTTTCTTTCGACACCTGTAGGGCCGCTGGGTTCGGGATTGGGAGGCGGAGTCGAGTTGACCCTCACTAATCTCTGCCAGGTGCTGCAGAAGCGGGGGCATCGGATTGCGATCGCAGCCCCTACCGGCTCCAGCGTCAACAACACGGCCCTAATTGAGCTGCCTGGAGCCTTACAGCCCACCGCCCATACCCAGGGTCGCCAAACGCCAGTTACCCTGCCAAGCGACGCTGTGCTGGCTAACATGTGCGCCTACGCCCACCAGGCCCAGACTAGCTACGACCTGATTGTTAACTTCGCCTACGACTGGCTGCCCTTTTATCTGACGCCGTTTTTTGATCGTGCGATCGCACACTTTATCAGTATGGGATCGCTCAGCGATGCGATGGATGCCGTTATTGGTCAGGTCGCCGAGCAGTTCCCCAAAACGCTAGGCGTATACACCCACACCCAGGCAGATACCTTTTCCTTTGCCCAGCAGTGCCGCATTCTGGGCAGCGCCGTTGATCTAAACCTATACGAATACTGCGACCAGCCCGGTCCGTGGATGGCCTGGATGGGGCGCATCTCGCCAGAAAAAGGCTTAGAAGATGCAGTCGCAGCGGCTCAGATTAGCGGTATCCCGCTGAAAATTCTCGGCAAGTTAGAAGACACTGTCTACTGGCAGCGCATTCTAGATACCTATCCCGAAGCCCCAGTTGAGTACCTAGGCTTTCTGCCGACGGCCGAGCTACAAGCTGTTCTGCGGCAATGCCGGGCCCTCTTAATGACGCCTCGCTGGGTAGAAGCCTTCGGCAACGTGGCGATCGAAGCCCTTGCCTGTGGCGTGCCGGTGATTACCTATGCCCGAGGCGGGCCGACAGAGATCGTTCAGCCCGGTAAAACCGGCTGGCTGGTAGAACCCGATTGTGTAGCCGAACTGGTAGAAGCGATGCAAAAAGTGGACGAACTAAGTCGCCGCGCCTGCCGTGAACAGGCGGTTAGGGAGTATTCTCTCGATGCGCTAGGCGATCGATTTGAGCAATGGTTCTCTGAGGTGCTGAGCACTCGCTAGCTATCCTCAGTACCGCCCAGACTCAAGCCTGAGGCACCTGCCCCCGTGCCTGTTTAAGGGCCTGCAGGTTCTGGCTCACTGCCCGCCACAGAGACTTGTTGTGGGGGTCAGTACGCAGGGCTTTTTGTAGGTATCGCTCGGCCTTATCCCATTCCTGCTGCTCCATCAGATGACGGCCCCAGCGCTGGTAGGTAATAGCCTGCCATTGCCGCACCTCTAAGTCCTGAGGAAAGCGTTGGGAAAGACCCTCGACCAGTGCGATCGCCCGCGGCAAGCGCTGCGTCTGGAGGAATTGCTGCAGCTGCTCATAAAGCTGCTGCTTGAGGAGCTGGTCTACCTGAGATAGCTTCGGGTTAACCTGGACCCGAGGAATCAAGTCAGGGGGTTGAGCAGCAGGCTGGGCATTAGCGCTCTCTTGTGAACTCCCCGCCGAACTGACCTCAGGCGATGCGACGGACACCGCAGCCGGAGGCAAGGCAATCTCCGGTGCAGCTAGTTCCGCCAAAGCCTGATAGGCTTGCGTCACCTGAATAAACTTATCCTTAGCCCGCTGGTCGCTAGGATTGACGTCTGGGTGGTAGCGCCGCGCTAGGCGACGATAAGCAACTTTGACCTCAGTAAAAGCTGCCCCACTTCTTAACCCCAGCACCCGATAATGATCCGCAAGACTCATGGATAGCAAAGTGGCAGAATTGCTTTGAATTCTGCCACTAATTTGATGACTTATTTAATAACTTGACCAGAGAATCCGTTAAGAATTCCTGAGGACAGGGTTAAACGGTTGCAGCCACCGCTACTTCCTGGCTTCGCTCCTCGATCACCCGGTCGATCAGACCATACTCCATCGCCTCTTGGGCCGACATAAAGTAGTCTCGGTCAGTGTCTTTCTCAATTTGCTGGATCGTCTTGCCCGTATGGCTGGCCATCATTTCATTGAGCTCTTGCCGAACCCGCAGGATCTCTTTAGCTTCAATGGCGATGTCTGTCGCCTGTAGGCGCTGACGCCCCGTACCTCCTAGCGGCTGGTGAATCATAATCCGCGCATGGGGCAGGGCCAACCGCTTACCGGCAGTGCCCGCTGACAGCAAGAATGCTCCCATAGAGGCAGCTAGACCCACGCAGATAGTGACCACGTCGGACTTGATGTACTGCATGGTGTCGTAAATTGCCATGCCAGCCGTCACAGAACCGCCTGGGGAGTTGATATAGAGATAGATTGGTTTGCTGTTGTCTTCTGAATCCAGGTACAGCATAGCGGCCACGATCGAGTTGGCTAGCGAGTCTGTAACCTCCTGGCCCAGAAAGACAATTCTTTCCTGGTTAAGGCGGGTATAGATATCAATCCACTGGGTATATTGGCTACCCGGTAAACGATAGGGAACTTTAGGAGTGCCGATGGGCATAGCTTTTTCTCAAACGCAGGTTGGTTGACGATAGAAAACAGGCTGAAGTAGCAGATTGCTGCAACGCCTAGCTGATTCCAGCCGGAATTTTGGGCAGGTCTTTGCGGCTCTCAAGTACTCGGTCAATAATGCCGTATTCCTTTGCCTCCGCTGGGTTCATGTAGAACATCCGATCGGAGTCTTTCATGACTTTCTCCACCGGTTTGTCGGTGTTTCTGGCTAGGATTTCCATCATGGACCGCTTATTGAGGAGAACCTCTTTAGCCCGAATGTCGATGTCAGTGGCCTGTCCCTGAGCACCGCTACGGGCTTGATTCAAAACAATGCGAGCATGGGGCAAACTGGCCCTAAATCCCTTGGTACCCGCCGACAAGATTACAGCTGCCGTTCCCATTGCCTGACCAATACAGATGGTGTGAACTGGTGGCTTGATGTAGCTGATCGTGTCGCAAATCGCAAAGGCTTCGGTATCGTAGCCGATCATATTGCCGTCGTGCCAAGACGTTCCCGTCGAGTTGATATAGAAATAAATTGGCTTGTCGGGATCGTCAAACTGCAGAAAGAGTAGCTGAGCAATAATTAGCTCAGTCACATCAATGCCCACCTGCTGCTTGACGTCGTCTGAGGAAAAGAGCGGCAACCCCAGGTAGACAATTCTCTCCTTCAACAAAAGAGAAGGGAGGTCAGGCGGCGGCGTGCGGTAGTAAGCATCGCCGTAATAAGGTGTTTGCACTGCTTTAATCACTGAACTCATAGAACCCTTGTGCCTACGCAGGTGGCGCTTTTTTACAGTGTAACGTGTGGACTGGAGTTGCCAGTTACTAGGATTGGCGGATATCCCCACCCAGCAGAGTCTACGCTTTGTGAAGCCTTCCTAAGAAATTCTTGCGGAATCTCCCGCCCCTTAGAAAACCCCCCTAATCTAGATATAGAGGCCGCTTTACTGGGTTTATCCTATTTGCTGGCCCTTTGATTCAGTGTGGTTTCGACTTTGTCCAGTTGAACTTTATCCGTTAGGCTTTGTCCAACGAAAGGAGAGCAGGTATTGAAAGTTGACCTGCAGTGTGTACTAAGCGATTCCCACCTTGACCTCACCCAGGCCAGCAGCCAACGGCAGCTAGCTGTTTCGGTGGCTGCCTTACCCGAGGGCCGCAGTGCTAATGTCCCTCTTAATCTCTGTTTGGTTCTTGATCACAGTGGATCGATGGCCGGACAGCCGCTCAAAACTGTGCAGCAGGCGGCCTGCCGAATTGTCGATAGCCTCACACCTGAGGATCGGCTGACGATTGTGCTGTTTGATCACCAGGCCAAGGTGCTGGTACCCCAGCAGCCAGTTCTATCCCCAGACAACATCAAGCAGAAAATTAAAGGCATTCGGGCCAGCGGCGGAACGGCCATTGATGAAGGTCTTAAATTTGGCATTGAGGAAGTTGCTAAAGGCAGAGAGGGCAGCATTTCCCAAGTTTTTCTCCTCACTGATGGAGAAAATGAACACGGGGATAACGAGCGATGCCTCAAACTGGCTCATTTGGCAGCCGACTATAATTTGACGCTCAGCACTTTGGGTTTTGGCGACCATTGGAACCAGGACATGCTAGAGCGGATCGCAGATGCTGGTGGCGGCAGCCTCTCCTATATTCAGGAGCCTGAGGATGCGATCGCAGAATTTAGCCGTCTGTTCACCCGCATCCAGTCCGTCAGCCTGACCAATGCCCATCTCATCTTTAATCTGCTGCCAGGGGTGCGGCTAGCCGAACTCAAGCCAATTGCTCAGGTCGCGCCCGAAACCGTTGAACTAACCACCATTCAGGAGGCTAGTCAGGTCAGTGTGCGCCTGGGGGATCTGATGGTTGAGGTACCTCGCATTGTGCTGGCAAATCTCTATATTGGACGGCAGCCTGCCGGTACTTACCCGATTTTGCAGGCCCAGGTACAGTACGACGATCCCTTGCAGAGCGGTGCCGCCATCCTTTCAGATTTAGTTACGGTGACGGCTACAGGGCAGTCGGTTTATCAACCTCAGCCCGATTCTCAGGTGCAGCGGCATGTTTTGGCGCTGGCTAAGTACCGCCAAACTCAGATTGCCGAGCAAAAGCTCCAGCTAGGGGATCGCCAGGGAGCCGTAACGCTACTCCAGTCGGCCGCTAAAACAGCTCTGCAGATGGGAGACACCAAGGCCGCGACTGTCCTGCAGGACAACGCCACCCGACTTCAGTCGGGGCAGGACTTGACAGAGCGAGATCGCAAGCAAACCCGAATCGTTTCCAAAACTGTGCTCCACTAAATCTTCTTCGCCAGAATCCATGCGCTTGACCTTTCGCCCGTTCACCGTCAAGAAGCGGGTTCCTCTGACGATTAGCCGAGGCACCCACAGCCAGTCCACCAACTTTTGGGTGCAAATTGAGCAAGATGGCCTAGAGGGCTGGGGCGAGGCCACGCCCTTTTCCATCGGCTCTTTGAGTTTTATGACAGATGCGATCGCAGCCGAGCTAACCAACCTCAGCCCAGAGCTAACTCCCTACCATCCCCTCGATCGCCAAGCCATCCACCGCCATCTAGACCAGCTTCGGACCAGTTCGCCCGTTCGAGCCGCTATAGATGTTGCGCTGCACGACTGGTTAGGCAAACAAACGGCAATGCCTCTCTGGCAGATCTGGGGACTGGCGTGCCAGCCCGCTGCCCCAATCTCAGTCACCATCGGGATCAGTTCACCGACTGCCGCCCAACAACGACTGCAGGATTGGCTACAGCAGGGGCCTTTCCAGGCAGTTAAAGTCAAACTAGGCAGCCCTGAGGGGATCGATGCTGATCAAGCAATGATTATCGCCATTCTAGAAAAGCTGCCTGCCCACACCCAACTCAGCGTAGATGCCAACGGAGGATGGTCGCTTAGTGACGCCCTAACTATGAGCACATGGCTCGCCCACAAAGGCGTTACCTATTTAGAACAGCCCCTGCCTGTAGATCGGGCAGCCGAGCTAGCGATCCTTTACGAAAAATCCTCCCTGCCCATCTTTGTCGATGAAAGCTGCTTCACCAGCCGCGACATTCCACCCTTAGCAGATCGGGTTCACGGCATCAATATTAAGCTCATGAAATCAGGCGGACTCAGCGAAGCCTATCGCATGATCCATACGGCTCACGCCTGCGGTCTTCAGGTCATGTTCGGTTGCTACTCCGACAGCAGCCTTTCAAACACAGCTCTGGCACACCTTTCATCCCTGGCCACTCATTTAGATCTCGATAGCCATCTCAACCTCGTAAACGACCCCTTCAGCGGGGCCAGCTTCCAAGACGGACACCTCCTACCCAACCGCGCCCCCGGATTAGGACTGAGCTACCATGCTAAGCACTGATAATCGGATTGCCCTTCTAATGCATGAGGGCACCACCAGCAATCGGGGCAAAACGGGTTTAGCCATGCTGCGCTATAGCGCCATACCGATAGTGGCCGTTATTGACTATACGTGCGCCGGACAATCCCTACCTCAACTGACCAAAATCAACAGAGACGTTCCCATTGTCGCCTCCGTTAAAGACGCCTTGAGCTACTCCCCTGACGTACTGGCTATCGGCATAGCCCCTTCAGGCGGAGGCCTACCTGAAGCCTGGTACGAGGAAGTGAAGCAGTCCATTGCAGCCGGACTGAGTCTAGTCAACGGGCTGCATACGGCAATGGCCGAAGATCCCGCTTTAAAGAGTCAGCTGCAGCCTCATCAGTGGATCTGGGATGTTCGTCGAGAGCCCCCCGGTCTGACCGTAGGAACAGGGCAAGCCCGGGGGCTCTCGTGCAAAAGAGTGCTAGCGGTCGGCACAGACATGTCTGTCGGCAAGATGTCTGCGAACTTAGAACTGCATCGAGCCAGCCTAAACCGCGGTCTCCGCTCGAAGGTGATTGCCACAGGGCAAACCAACCTAATGCTAGGAGATGACGGAGTCGCCCTAGATGCGGTGCGGGTTGATTTCGCCTCAGGAGCCGTTGAACAACAGGTTATGCGCTACGGTAACGACGTAGACATTCTCTACATCGAGGGCCAAGGGTCGCTGCTAAATCCCGCCTCAACCGCAACACTGCCCTTGCTAAGAGGATCCCAACCGACCCATCTAATTCTGGTTCACCGGGCTGGGCAAAACCACATTCAAAATTTCCCTGAGGTTCCCATTCCTCCCCTGCCAGAGGTAATCTCCCTCTATGAAGCAGTTGCCACTGCTGGGGGTGCTTTTGCAAATACCAAAATAGTCGGCATCGCCTTAAATACTGGGCATTTAGATGATGCCGATGCTAAAAGAGCAATTGCAGAAACCCAGGAAATAACTCAGCTGCCGACAACCGACGTCGTAAGATTAGGTGCCGATTTGCTGCTAGATGCAGTTCTGGCTGACAAACCCTAGATTAAGCTGCCAATTATTTCTTCCGCAAACGATAAGTAATCCGGCCCTTAGTAAGATCGTAGGGAGTGAGTTCTACTTTCACCCGATCTCCCGGCAGAATCTTGATGTAGTTGCGGCGAATTTTGCCAGAAATATGGGCTAGTACGTTAAACCCATTATCCAAGTCCACTCGAAACATTGCATTAGGTAGGGATTCCGTCACGGTACCCTCCATTTCAATCAAATCTTGCTTAGACAAACGATAATTTCCTCACTACAATTTTTCTTTCAGAAGGGGCCTAGTCTTTATAGCACTAAGCCAGAAAAGCCGCCCCAAATACAAACACACGTGTAAAGCTCTTCTTTAAGATTAGCAAAAGCTTGAGAGGTGTTGCCCACCGAGAAGCGGGTAGGGAGCCTCAGTACATCTCACCTACCCGCCACGTAGCTTTGCTAATTGCCTAAATGCTAACTAGCTGCTTTAAATCGCTCGTTACCGTTTCCATTGGTTGATTACCATTAATGGAAATCAACTTTTGCCGGCTTCGGTAAAACTCAATTAAGGGCGAGGTCTGGCTGCGGTAAACATCTAACCGATGGCGGATCACAGACTCATTATCATCTTGGCGACCGCGTTTCTGTAAGCGAGCCAAGATAACCTCGTCTGGAACGTCTAGGTTAACCACAAAGTCATAGGGCTGATGGATATCAGCTAGCAAGTAGTCTAAAAACTCAGCTTGAGCGACATTTCGGGGAAACCCATCCAAGATCCAGCCTGACTGAGCATCCTCCTGGTTTAGACGCTCTCGAATCAGGCCCAACATAAGATCGTCAGGCACCAGTTCACCCGCATTCATGTAGGTCTCAGCTTTCTGACCCAGTTCAGTCTTCTCAGCCACAGCAGTCCTGAGAATATCTCCTGTAGAAATGTGAGGAACTAGAAAAAGATTGACGAGGGCTGCTGCCTGTGTGCCTTTGCCAGCGCCTGGGGGTCCCAGAAAAATCAATCGAGTCACTACTGCTTCACCATCCCTTCGTAACGCTGGGAAATCACATAGGTCTGAACCTGTTTAGCGGTGTCAATGGCCACACCCACCAAAATAAGTAGAGAAGTTGCCCCTAAACCATTGAATGTTGGTACGCGAGTCAGACTTTCAACTGCACTAGGAATTACTGCAACCAAACCTAGGAAAATAGCTCCCAGGAAAGTCAGTCGATTCAGAACCTTGCCGATATAGTCACTGGTCGCTTTGCCAGGGCGGATTCCAGGAATACTTGCCCCCATCTTTTTCAAGTTCCGAGAAAGATCTTCTGGATTGATGATGAGGGAGGAGTAGAAGAAGCTAAAGAAAACAATAAGAACCAGGTAGAGACTGACGTACAGCCATGAGGTTGGCCGGAAGTTGGCCGCCACAAACTGGTTGATCTCAGGATTGCGGATGAACTGGGTCAGCGATAGCGGCAACACAAGAACAGCAGAGGCAAAAATGATCGGCATCACCCCGCCCTGGTTAAGCCGCAGGGGCAGATAGTTGCTCTGCTCCAAATAGAGTTTCCGACCCACCTGACGGCGAGCAGAGATAATAGGAATTCGCCGTGTTCCTTCTTGAACGAAGACAATCCCCACGATCATCGCCAGAAAAACGAGCAGCAGCGCAACAATGCCACCGACCAAGTTGCGATCGCCACTTTGAGCCAGCTCGATCGTTTGCCCAAGGGAACGAGGCAGCGTAGAAACAATATTCAGAAAAATCAGCAAGGACGCGCCGTTACCTACCCCCCGCTCAGTAATCAGCTCTCCCACCCACATCACAAACATGGAGCCGGCGGTCAGGGCGATTACAGTCTGAATAATGAAGAACAGTCCTGGCTGCTGCGCAAATTGAGCCAGCAGAAAGCTAGATAGAAGCGTGCTCTGCAGAATTGCCCAACCCAGGGCGACATAGCGAGTAATCTGCGAAATCTTCCGCCGTCCTGCTTCTCCCTCATTCTTCTGCAAATCCTCTAGGGATGGAATAGCCGCTGTCAGCAGCTGCATGATGATGGAGGCGTTAATGTAAGGCAAAATGCCCAGAGCAAAAATACCCAGAGCGGACAGACCACCGCCTACAAAAATGTCTACAAACCCAACGACACCCCCCAGGTTGCCGCCTCTGATGGCTTCAGAAAAAGCTAACCTATCGATCCCCGGCATGGGAATAAAAATTCCCAACCGAACCAGGATCAACAGACCCACTGTGAGCAACAAGCGACTTCTTAGCCCAGCGGCTTGCGCCATCTGTACAAAAGTCTCTTGAGCACTTGGATTTTTGCCACGACTAACAACCATTCACTGCTCCCTCAGCCTCGCTAACCGACTGGAATACTCCATACCTGCAACTTGCGGCAAAACAAGTCAGGATTCAATGACAGTGGTAGACCTGCTAAGCAACAACTTCGCAGCTTCCCCCTGCCTCTTCAATCTTAGCCTTAGCTGATTGGGTAAAGGCGGCAGCTTGCACTGTAAGCGCCACAGAAATTTCTCCATCTCCTAGAATCTTAAGCGGACCGTCATTGGCAGTCACAATGCCAGCCTTCATCAGGGAGGCTAAGTTGACTTCCGTGCCAGCGGGCAAATCAGCCAGCTTTTTGACATTGACGACCGTAAAGACTTTGGAGTTAACCAGAGGAAAGTGCTTCAGCTTGGGCACACGACGGTAGAGAGGCATCTGTCCTCCCTCAAAACCAGGCCGAGTTCCCCGTCCAGAACGGGACTTTTGACCCCGCATACCAAAACCACCGCTAGCGCCTTGACCTGCCGAAATTCCTCTACCGATTCGGCGGCGGCGATGCTTAGACCCCTCTTTGGGTCGAGCGTCATTCAGTCTCATAACTATCGACTCCTGTTAACAAGCTCTAGACATAGAGGTTTTCGACGGGAATATCACGCTCTTCAGCGACTTCAGCAAAGGTCCGTAAAGAGGCGAGTGCATCAGCCGCAGCCCGAGCATTGTTGAGAGGATTGTTGGATCCTAGCTGCTTGGCCAGAATGTTCCGCACTCCTGCAAGCTCAAGAACAGTTCGCACAGCGCCCCCAGCAATTACCCCGGTACCAGGAGCAGCAGGCCGCATGAATACTTTAGCTCCGCCCCCTTGGCCAGTAGTGGGGTGGGGAATAGAGTTTGCCTTGGTCAAGGGAACATCGACGAGATGTTTCTTACCGTCAGCGACCCCTTTTTTTACTGCGCCGATGACATCTCCCGCTTTACCCACGCCCACGCCCACCTGGCCGCGTTCGTTGCCAACCACCACAATGGCTCGGAAGCTGAGCTTTTTGCCCCCTTTGACAACCTTGGTAACCCGGCGGATCTGTACAACCCGTTCCTGCCAGTCAGTCTTTTTTTCCCGGTTGCGGGATTCTTTTTTACGGTTTGCCATACTCTTGCCTAATTTTCGTCTAACCTAACCGGGTGAGCTGACTAGGCAGCGCCCGTACAACACTCACAGTTCAAACAGCCACAGTTGAAAGTGCAGATTGGGAGAAACTCTCTAGGAGTAGAACCTAGAAAGTAAGACCCGCCTCTCTAGCAGCATCAGCGAGAGCGGCAACGCGACCGTGGTACAGGTTCCCTCCTCGGTCAAACACTACCTGGCTAATGCCTTGTGCCAATGCCCGTTCAGCAACAAGTTTACCGACCTGGGCAGAGGCATCTTTAGTTGCCCCTGCCTTGTCCTGCCGGAGATCGGCGTCTAAAGTCGACGCGGCTACTAGCGTATGATGATTGGAGTCATCAATAATTTGAGCGTAGATGTGTTGGTTGGATCGGAAAATTGCCAACCGGGGTCTATCAGTGGTACCCGTGACCCGCCGACGAATGCGAGCGTGGCGACGACGTGTGAGTTCTTTACGACTTGCCTTCATGATTTACTTCTTCCCTGCCTTACCAGCTTTTCGGCGGACATACTCGCCAGCGTATCGTACCCCTTTGCCCTTGTAAGGTTCTGGGGGACGGGTCGCCCGAATGCTGGCAGCAATGTTGCCAACTATTTCTTTATCAATGCCGCTAATGACGACATTGGTGTTATTCTCAACAACAAAATCAATCCCTGGGGGGGGGTCGAACTTGACCGGATGGCTAAACCCTAGGCTGAGGTTTAGAGTTCTGCCCTGAACTTGCGCTCGGTAACCTACGCCTTGAATCTCCAGACGCTTCTGAAATCCCTGGGAAACCCCTTCAACCATGTTGGCGATCAGGGTACGGCAGAGACCATGACGTTCACGCGCCGCACGAGATTCATCACGACGCTTAACCAGAAGGGTATCTCCCTCCTGCTCGATCACGACCTCAGCGGGCAATGTACGAGATAGCTCTCCTTTCGGTCCCTTCACGTTAACAGCTTGCCCATCGATGTTAACGGTTACCTTTGAGGGGATGGGAATAGGTCGCTTGCCAATGCGAGACATGATTTCAATACTCCTAATGACGGCGCTGAATAGTAAATGAGACCTCGCTGGATAAGTGACGGCAATTCAAGGCTGAATTACCAGACATAGCAGAGGACTTCTCCGCCAATACCCTGACGCCGAGCATCGCGATCGGTCATAATGCCGCTGGAGGTGGAGATAATGGCAATACCAATACCGCCAAGCACTCTGGGAAGGTCCTTACGGTTGGAATAAACGCGCAGTCCCGGCTTGCTCACCCGCGTCAAATTGCGAATAATGGGTTGCCGATTCCGCCCCTTATATTTCAAGGAGATTACCAGCATTCGCTTGATATCTTCGCCGGTCTCGGCAACATCAGCGATAAATCCCTCATCCTTTAGAACCTGAGCAATACTACGGGTCATTCTGGTTGAAGGAATTTCAACCGTCTGATGCCGCGCCAGGGTAGCATTTCGGATGCGTGTGAGCATGTCCGCAATCGTGTCGTTAGCCGCCATAGTCCTCTTTATCCAATAAACCTGTCTCAGTTTTGCCGGAATGGCATTCCCAATTCCTTGAGCAGAGCCCGACCTTCCTCATCAGTTTGGGCGGTCGTCACAATAGTGATATCCATCCCTCGAATTTGCTCAATGCTGTCGTATTCGATTTCTGGGAAGATTAGCTGCTCACGAAGTCCTAGCGTGAAGTTGCCCCGGCCATCAAAGCTCTTGGCGCTGATGCCTCGAAAATCTCGAATACGGGGCAGGGCCAGATTAATCAGACGATTTAAAAAGGCATACATCCGGTCGGACCTGAGGGTTACCATGACCCCTACAGGCATTCCCTGACGGAGCTTGAAACCTGCGATCGCACGCTTGGCCCGAGTTACCACTGGCCGCTGACCTGTGATCAAACTCAATTCTGTTAAAGAAGACTCCAACGCCTTAGCATTTTGTGAAGCTTCCCCTAAACCCCGGTTAACCGTAACCTTAACGATTTTAGGAACCTGATGGATGTTGGTGTACTTAAACTCATCCATCAGCTTCGGGACAACCGTTTCGCGGTAAAACGTCTTCAGTTGATCCGCCATGTCTAGTTTCCTCTTATGCTTCCTGGGCTTGGTCAGGAAGACTCAACAAAATCAGTGATAAGCCAATAACTGAACGTAGCAATTTAGTCTTAGTCGATGATCTCGCCGGTCTTCTTGAGCATCCGCACCTTGCGGCCATCCTCAGTGAAGGTATAGGCGACCCGGCTAGCCACCTTCTGCTTCTCGGAGTAGAGCATGACGTTAGAGCTGTGAACGGGAGCTTCCTGGGTCACAATCTGGCCCGACTCCCCTTCTTGCTGAGGCTTAACGTGCTTGGTGCGAATGTTGACACCCTTAACCACAACCTGACTCTTTTTGGGATTGACCAAGAGGATTTCTCCTACCTTGCCCTTATCCCTGCCGGCAATGATTTGAACGGTGTCTCCCTTCTTGACGTGCATCTTCTGACGCACAGGTGTTTTTGCTTTTGTTGCCATCAGAGCACCTCCGGGGCCAGAGAAACGATTTTAGTAAAGTTCTTGTCCCGCAGTTCCCGAGCGACCGGCCCAAACACCCGAGTTCCTCGAGGGTTACCGTCCTGGTTAATGATTACAGCCGCATTGTCATCGAACCGAATGCTCATACCGCTACTGCGTCTGAGGCCCTTGCGGGTACGCACTACAACAGCCCGAACTACGTCTGACTTTTTAACCGCCATGTTGGGAATTGCGTCTTTGACGACCGCAATAATGACATCTCCAACCCCGGCATACCGGCGGTTGCCTCCCAGCACCCGAATGCACATCAGCTTCCGGGCACCGCTGTTATCTGCCACATTGAGATAAGTTTCTTGCTGAATCACGATGAATTTCCCTCAACACTAGGCCTCAGACGCACGGCTGAGGATATCTGCAACAACCCATCGCTTGGTCCGGCTAAGAGGCCGGGTTTCACGAATCTTGACGCGGTCGCCAATTTGACAACTGTTCTCTTCGTCGTGGGCTTTATACCGCTTAGTTTGAACTACGATCTTGCCGTACTTTGGGTGAGGCCGACGACTTTCGACTGCAACGACAATTGTCTTCTGCATCTTGTCGCTAACGACTAAGCCAACCCTTTCTTTAACCGCCATCAGCACCTAATCTCCTAAATCACTCACGCTATGCTGCTTCACTGAACTGTCCAGAACCGACCTACTCAGCCACAGCAGCTGGCGCTTGGGCTTCTTCTGCCACAGCCGCCAGTTGTCGTTCTCGCTGGACAGTCATCAGTTGGGCCAACCGATGACGCTCGTGCTTGAACTGATGAAACTGCTTATCGAGTTGACGGGTTGCCTTTTGGAAACGCAGCTGAAAGAGCCTACGCTTAGTCGCCACAATTTCGTCAAGGAGCTCTTCGTCGTTTAGCTTTCGGGCATCCGCAATCTTGGGTAGCGCCATAGGTTACACCTCCGTCTCACGGCTAATGAACTTAGTTTTGAAAGGCAGCTTGAAAGAAGCAAGACGCATCGCTTCCCGAGCCGTTGCTTCCGGCACACCCGAAATTTCAAAGATGATGCGACCCGGCTTAACGACAGCAACCCAGTACTCAGGGTTACCTTTACCCGAACCCATCCGGGTTTCGGCAGCACGCATGGTTACAGGCTTATCTGGAAACACCCGAATCCAAATTTTGCCACCCCGACGGATGTAGCGGGTCATGGCTCGACGGCCAGCTTCAATTTGACGTGCGGTCAGCCAACAGGGTTCTGTGGCTTGCAGCGCAAAATCACCGAAGCTCAGCGAACTACCTCGTTGGGCCATGCCCCGCATGCGGCCGCGCTGCTGTTTGCGAAATTTAGTTCGTCTAGGACTCAGCATGGATTAGCTACCAAGAATTGACTACAAACAGGAACAGAAATCAACGCAGCCGCTAAGACTCGTTAGAGCGATCTTCAAACTGCTGGCGACGACGAGGCTGACGACGACGGGGCTGAGCAGCGTTATTCGCAGGCTGCTCCTCTTGTCCGGGAATTACTTCACCTTTGAAGATCCAGACCTTGATCCCCAAAACGCCATAGGTTGTTTGAGCGGTTTGATAGGCGTAGTCGACATCCGCTCTCAGGGTGTGCAGCGGTACGCGGCCTTCACGAGTCCATTCGGTTCGGGCGATCTCAGCCCCGTTCAAACGACCGCTAACCTGAATCTTGATGCCTTCAACACCAGCCCGCTGAGCTCTCTGAATTGCCTGACGCACAACCCGCCGGAAGGAAACCCGCCGCTCCAGCTGCTGAACAATGTAGTCAGCCACTAGGGAAGCATCAGCATCTACCCGCGCCACTTCGACAACGTTGATACGAATCTGCCGATTTGGGTCTTTTAGAGCCTGTTGAAGGCCACCACGAAGAGATTCAATGCCAGTACCGCCCCGGCCTACGACGACACCCGGACGAGCCGTGCGGATCTCTAGATCAATTTGGTCGGCTTTGCGCTCAATCCGAATATCAGCGATGCCAGCATTGTTGAGATTCTTTTGGACATACTTACGGATCTTGTAATCTTCCTGAAGTAAGTCCTGATAGTGGTTGCCCTCAGCAAACCACCGTGAGCGGTGGTCTTGAATGACCCCCAAGCGAAAGCCAACTGGATTTATCTTTTGTCCCACGGTCTCCTTCCTCTGCAATCAAACTGCGTACTACTGGCTGACAAGGTCACTGGTTAAATCGCTTACTCTGTTTCAGGTGCCGGTGCAACAGCGATAGTAATGTGGCACGTCGGCTTTCGAATTTGATAGGCTCGTCCCTGAGCTCGAGGGCGGAACCGTTTTAAGGTTGGCCCTACATCGGCATACGCTTCACTAACGACTAAGCCCACCGGATCCATTCCGTTGTTGTGCTCAGCATTGGCAACAGCAGACCGTAAAACTTTAATAATGGGTTCACACGCACTGTAGGGCATGAACTCAAGCATGATCAGGGCATCTCGGTAGGTTCGACCGCGAATCTGATCAAGCACCCGGCGAACTTTGCGGGGTGACATTCGGACGTATCGGGCAACTGCCTTTACCTGGGCAGAGGTGTCAACAGCCATCGTTTCTTCCTCCTAATATCCCTATCGACCTATCGACGGGCTTTCTTATCGCTGCTCTTGGCATGCCCACGGAAAGTCCGGGTAGGGGCAAATTCACCAAGCTTGTGACCAACCATTTGCTCTGTTACATAGACAGGCACATGCTGACGACCGTTGTGAACGGCGATAGTGTGACCAATCATTTGAGGAAGGATGGTCGATGCCCTTGACCAGGTCTTAATGACCTGCTTATCCCCTTTGGAGTTGAGGACTTCGATTTTTTTTAGTAAGTGATCGGCCACAAAAGGGCCTTTTTTCAATGAGCGAGACATGACTTTGCCAACCTACCCAGTAATCCGACTATTTTTCAAAACGCAAGGCCAACCAGTATTGGTTAGGCGTTCCGTCCACCCCGACCGCGCTTGGAGACTCGACGACGGCGACGCACAATGAACTTGTCGCTGTCTTTCTTCTTCTTCCGAGTCTTATACCCCAGCGTGGGTTTACCCCAGGGAGTTACAGGGCCAGAACGACCAATAGGAGCGCGTCCCTCACCACCACCGTGGGGGTGGTCGACCGGGTTCATAACGCTGCCTCGAACTTCAGGGCGACGTCCTGACCACCGCTTGCGGCCTGCTTTACCTAGGCTGATATTGCGAACATCAGCATTTCCCACTTGACCAATGGTGGCATAGCACTCCCGACGCACCATACGAACTTCTGTAGAGGGAAGCTTGAGGGTGACGTAATCTCCCTCTTTAGCAACCACCTGAGCAGAAGAGCCCGCAGCTCGCACCATTTGCCCACCTTTGCCAGGAACCAGTTCCACGTTGTGAACCGTAGTTCCTAAAGGAATCTTGTAAAGTGGCAGCGCATTGCCAATCTCCAGAGGAGAATCTGGGCCAGCTACCACTGTTGCCCCAACGGCCAGAGTTGCTGGATGTAGGATGTAGCGCTTTTCGCCATCCTGGTAATAAAGCAGGGCAATCCGAGCGTTGCGGTTGGGGTCGTACTCGACCGCAGCCACTTTGGCAGGGATATTAAGCTTATTACGATGAAAGTCAATTACCCGGTACAGACGCTTGTGTCCACCACCGCGATGGCGGCAGGTAATCACGCCTCGGTTATTGCGCCCTTTAGGACGGTGAACAGAGCGGGTCAGGGATTTTTCCGGCTCATTGCGAGTAACCTCAGCGAACTCAGAAACAGTTCGCTCGCGGGTTCCCGGAGTATATGGCCGATAGGAACGGATGCCCATTGATCTAACCGTTGGCTATACTGCTGAAGAATTTCGAACGTCAAGAGACGAGCATAAGGCACTCCAAAGACTGGAGGGCTAGACGTCGGGAAAGAGGGTGATTGTGCTACCGGAAGCCAGAGTTACAACCGCGCGCTTGTACTGAGCCCGATGCCCCATAAAGCGACCCATACGACGCTTCTTACGAGGTGGCATGAGCGTGTTAACGCTAACGACTCTGACATCAAACAGTTCTTCGATAGCAGACTTAATCTGGGGCTTGGTTGCCTTAGGATCTACCTCAAAGGTGTACTGATTGTTTTCCAGGAGCAGAGTTGCTTTTTCGGTTACCAGAGGACGGCGAATAATGTCCGCCAAAGTTGGAATGTCAGAGAACTTAGTCACCGTAGACCTCCTGAATTTTCTGGAGTGCAGAGGATGTAACCAACAGACGGTCAGCGGTTAGCAGGTCGTGAATGTTGAGGTTTGAAGCCGAAATCATTCTCAGATTAGGCACGTTGCGAGCAGAGAGATAAACGTTTTCGTTTCGCTCTGACACAATCAGCAAGATCTTTGCGTCGACTGAAATACCCCACCGAGCGATCGCATTTAGCAGGTCTTTGGTTTTGGGCTGAGGCAGCTTATCACCAAAATCTTCAACCACTACCCAATCCTCAGACCGGCTGTAGAAGGCGGTTCTTAGGGCCAGCCGACGCTCCTTACGGTTCATGCTGACGCTGTAATCACGGGGCTTGGGGCCAAAGATAACCCCACCACCACGCCAGAGGGGAGAACGGTTAGAGCCTGCTCGAGCGCGACCCGTTCCTTTTTGCCGCCAAGGCTTGCGGCCCCCGCCACGGACTTCGGCCCGGGTTTTGGTGGAGGCATTTCCCTGACGGGCGTTGCCCAACTGACGCACTAGCGCCCGGTGAACAATGTGAGCAGCGTTTTCTTCACTAGCTACTTTTAACTCTAGGGAAGCTGTGCCCGTCTCTTGACCTTCCCAATCTTTTACGACACACTCGACCATTGACCTTTCCTGCTGCAACTACTGAGATTTGCGCTTTCAGCATGACTTATGGAGAAAGCGCTAGAAAGCTGACTTAGGCTTTTACCCACTTTGCGGGGACAATGCTGACAAGGCCACCGGGCTTGCCGGGGACAGCTCCCTTGACGAGCAGAAGATTACGCTCCGCATCGACTCGGACAATCTGCAGCTTGCGGATTGTCACGCGGCCACCACCCAGGCGACCTGCCATACGCTTGCCGGGATAGACTCGGCCAGGAGTAGTACCGGCTCCGGTCGAACCTGGCAAACGGTGATTTTTGGAACCGTGGGCCATCGGACCCCGTCTGAAGTTGTGACGCTTCTGATAGCCGGCAAAGCCGCGACCGATGCTAGCACCCACAACATCTACTAACTGCCCAGACTCAAACAGGTCTGCAGTAAGCGACTGTCCCAGTTCAAAACCATCCGTAGAGTCCACACGGTACTCCTGCAGGTGGCGTAGGGGTTCGCTACCGGCTTTGGCCAAGTGCCCTAATTCGGGCTTGGTCAGAGCTTTCTCACGAACACTCTTGAAGCCAACCTGGATGGCCGAGTAGCCATCTGTCTGAGATGTTTTGACTTGAGTCACTACGCAGGGTCCGGCCTGAATGACAGTCACAGGAACCGCATTACCCGCCTCATCAAAAACTTGGGTCATGCCCAACTTGGTGCCGAGAATACCGACTACCACAGCCTCGTCTCCATTACATGCCAACAACAGATGTGGGGTGCCCTATACGACAACTCTAAAAGTGCCGAACACTCAGACTAACGATGCACACGCACAAAGACTGCACAGGTTTTACTCAGCAACACGTGCTTTCAAAACCAGTGCGGTTATTGGCTAAATCACCAGTAAATCCAAGTGAAGTCAGCTTAACCTTGAGCAGAGAGTCGGCCCTTGATTGGGCAGGCCAACAGCTTCTATGCTGACTGATTCACCCAATCGCCTAGACTTGAACCGCAAGCAGTCCAGTATCCGTTTGGCGACAATTAAATATCATACACACATATAAGTATCGTGTCTACTGCCAGAGCCTTTTTATTTCGATCGGGAGACGGTGTTAGCTACTGCCTCCCGGAAGCGGCTCCTTGCTCACACCATCGCTCAGATAAATATTTTTAAGACTAGGAATGAGACTATAGAAGATAAAATGTGTGCACGCACATAAAACATAGTAGGACAGAGTGGGCAACTCTGAGAAGGGTGCTCAGGCGATATCATTTGTAATAAACATTGCTTGAGAGGACATTATGGCTTTGCTGGCAACGGGAAAATCCTTCATTCGGGATCTAGAAAGGGTCGGTGCGATCGCAGTCCGTGTACCCCTAGAAGGTGGATTTGAGGGACGTTACCAGCGTCGCCTGCGAGCCACTGGCTATGAATCGATGAATATGACGGCTCGGGGCCTAGGCGATTTGGCTGCCTACCTCACTGAAGTACATGGGGTGCGTCCGCCCCACCTGGGTAAAAAGACGATTGGGCAGCAGGCAGCTGTAGGCTTCACGTACTTTGTGCCGCCAATTTTGAACTATCGCCTGGAAGCTCTACCCGTTAAATCTAAGGGCTTGGTTGTCTGGATGATTGAAGGGCACGTTCTCTCCCAGCAGGAACTGGCTTATCTAGTCAATCTGCCCAGCATAGAACCTAGAGTTCGCATTGTTTTAGAGGTTGGCGGTAGTCGGGAATTTAAGTGGGAACCCTTGAGTGGTCTGCTGCAAAGCGCCTGATTTCATAAGTTTAGACTAGGCATTTCAGCCAAACTTGTCTGCTAGGGACTGAGGTTTCTAGCAGATGCACAGGCAGGCTGCTCGTCATTTCTGCCGATTGTCACTAGCATAAAGGAGTGACTATTCCGCGTTCACCTCTCACATCGCTACAAGAGGGACACTGGTTCAAGCTTATTTGCGGGGCCAGCTATCACCACCTGCCTGTTATTCGCAATTTAGCGCTGGCGTACACCTTGGCAGGCGCAGACTGCATCGATTTAGCGGCCGATCCAGCTATTGTTGCTGCGGCTCGCTCAGGCGTACAGGCGGCCCGTCGGGTTGCTAGCGCCCTTGCCACAACGACTTTCCGGCCTCGCCTCTTAGCCGATGGTCCTTGGTTAATGGTGAGCCTCAACGATGGTGAAGACCCCCATTTTCGCAAAGCGGCCTTTGATCCAGCACGCTGTCCGACAGATTGCAGCCGTCCCTGTGAGCGGGTTTGTCCAGCCCAAGCTATTGTGTTCTCGCAACACGAGGGTCAATCAGGGGTGATCGACAGCCGCTGCTATGGCTGTGGCCGCTGCCTGCCCGTTTGTCCAATCGAGCAGATCTACGCTCGTTCCTACGTATCTACGCCAGCTGCGATCGCACCCCAAATATTTCCTGCTGTTGATGCAGTCGAAATTCATACTCAAGTTGGTCGCGAGCAAGAGTTTCAACGGTTGTGGCAGGCAATTAAACCAGAGACTAAGCACCTCAAGCTGATTGCCATTAGCTGTCCTGATGGAGAGGGGGTGATTGAATATCTTTGGCGGCTTTGGGCTATTGTCAGTCCTTTGTCTCTGCCGTTAATCTGGCAAACTGACGGACGGCCCATGAGTGGCGATATCGGCGAAGGTGCAACTGCAGCCGCTGTTCGTTTTGGCGAAAAAGTTTTACAGGCAGGATTACCTGGCTATGTTCAGTTAGCCGGAGGAACTAACAGCTCTACGGTGCAAAAGCTCAGGGCCCTTAGGCTGCTCAACAATGCTGTTCACCCATCTGCCCAAGCTGAATTAACACACCGTCCGGCTGCCGTTGCGGGCATTGCCTACGGCAGCTACGCCCGCAAACTACTCTCGCCCATTCTAGAAATGCTTGACGCTCAAGAATCTAAGCTGGCGACTCGGCAACCTGAAACAGCAGCGTTGGGGCGTCTCCCTGGCCTGGCTCTCTCGCAAGCTTCATCTGACAAGCCCAATTTGCTCTCTTCGTTCTCACCGCCAGAAGCAATAGATTCAAAAGCAATAGACTTAGAAGTAATGGACTCAAACGCAGTGTATTTAGAAGATGCCCCCGAACTACTTTTGGCTGCAGTTCGAGCAGCGGCAGATTTAGTCTACCCGCTCAAAGGCTCTAGTCCATTTCCTGAAGACTTTTCTCCCAGTTCTGGCGGTGCACTGTTAGCCCTGCCGTCTTGACGCTTGCTCAACCTGCTTTTTTGATGACTGTACCTCCCCTTTATGGTCAACCCCAATCGCGAACCGGTTTCACCGACCAGCCCTTCGACTGAAAGTTCCCTTTCCAGTCCCCAAGCGATGCCCCAAGATCTTTTAGTTACGGACGATCTGGCCCAACTGTTGGCCATTCTACCCAGCGCTATTCGAACC
Source organism: Pseudanabaena sp. FACHB-2040 (assembly GCF_014696715.1). Lineage (NCBI taxonomy): Bacteria > Bacillati > Cyanobacteriota > Cyanophyceae > Pseudanabaenales > Pseudanabaenaceae > Pseudanabaena > Pseudanabaena sp. FACHB-2040. The sequence continues at coordinate 19,590 of NZ_JACJQO010000007.1, read as the reverse complement.
AGTTTAGAGAACCATCCCCAACGCAGTCAGCTAGTGGAGGTTGTCTTAGATCTGGGTCGGCGACCTGAGGCCCGATTTCCAGGTCAAGCCGAGTATCTGTCTGAAGAGCCTGTTTCCCAGTCTGATCTGCAGCACTGTATTGAGGGAGTTGGGCTGTTTGGGGGAGATAACCGGGCCGGTATCGAAAAAACCCTGCACCGGATCAGCGCTATGCGCAATCGCTCAGGCGAGATTATTGGTCTCACCTGCCGGGTTGGTAGAGCGGTCATGGGCACTATCGGTCTGATTCGAGACCTAGTAGAAACCGGCAAGTCTATCTTGATGCTGGGTCGTCCAGGCGTCGGCAAAACCACAGCCCTGCGGGAAATTGCTCGAGTACTGGCTGACGACTTGCAAAAGCGGGTCGTTATCATTGACACTTCTAATGAAATCGCTGGTGATGGCGATATTCCTCACCCCGCTATTGGCCGCGCTCGCCGTATGCAGGTGGCCCGTCCGGAGCAGCAGCATCAGGTGATGATTGAGGCGGTAGAAAACCATATGCCAGAAGTCATCGTCATTGATGAGATCGGGACAGAACTGGAGGCACTGGCCGCCCGCACCATTGCAGAGCGGGGAGTACAGCTGGTAGGGACAGCTCACGGAAACCGGTTAGAAAACCTGATTAAGAACCCTACACTGTCGGACTTAATTGGCGGCATTCAGTCTGTCACACTCGGGGATGATGAAGCCCGTCGACGAGGCAGCCAAAAAAGCGTTTTAGAGCGAAAAGCCCCTCCTACGTTCGACATTGCCGTGGAGATGTTAGAGCGGCAGCGCTGGATTGTCCATGAGGATGTATCAGACATCGTTGATTATCTCCTACGAGGCCGTCAACCTACGCTGCAGGTTAGAGCAACCGACAGTCAGGGCAAGGTAACGATCACCCACGAACTGCCAACTCCTGGCACTCCTAGCGCAGCTACCCGCTCGGGCTCAGGTTGGCGTGCTTCTGGACAGATGCGTCCTCCACTTCAGGCCGTTCCATCGGCTACTCAGCCCTTGATCAGCTCACAGGCCCCGCTTACGCTGCCCGAGCACAGACAGTTTCAGGAATTGTTGGACTATCCGGGTGGCGCTCCTAACGCCTTACCGGTTTTAGATGCCAACTATGGGGAAGAACCCCTGCTGGGCGAAAATGGAGAAGACATTGTCAAGGTCTACCCCTATGGCATTAGTCGGCATCAGCTTGATCATGTCGTTCGCACCCTCTCACTGCCAATTTATTTGACTAAAGATTTGGAAAACGCAGACGCTATCTTGGCATTGCGATCGCACATCAAAAACCACACCAAGCTGCGACAGTTCGCTAAAAGGCACCAGATCCCAATCTATGCCGTGAAGGCCAACAGCATTCCTCAGATTACTCGTTCCCTGCAGCACCTGCTGGATTTAGATGACAGTTCTACCGCCGTCAATCTCGAGCTTTTTGCCCAAAGCGGCAACGATGACGAGATAGAAGCCTTAGAAGAAGCAAGACTGGCAGTCGAACAAATTGTCATCCCTAAAGGTCAACCCGTAGAGCTGCTGCCCCGCTCTGCCCGTATCCGTAAAATGCAGCACGAGTTGGCTGAACACTATCGGCTGAAGTCCTTAAGCTTTGGCGAAGAGCCCAATCGCCGACTGCGGATATACCCAGCCTAAGGAACGCCGTTGAACGGTAAAATCGCCCAGCCCTTCCCCGTGAATGGTCTACTAAATCCACTTTCTGGGGGAGTTGGGCCGATTCACACCTCAAGATAATAAGATGAACACAGCGCGGATGGTATAAGAAGCTTCACGAAGCAGCCCCATTCGAAAAATCCCTATCTATCTTGAAGTTTATGAAAACCCTGATCGCTCGTCTGTTTGCAGTGCTGCTGGTAGCCGTCATTGGGCTGACTGGCTGTAGCACCGGTACCAGCGGTAAACTGACCGGCGACTACCGGCAGGACACGCTGATGGTCATCACCAGCCTTCGAACCGCCATCGAACTTCCTAGCGAAGATCCCGCAAAAGCTCCAGCTCAGTCTGAAGCCAAAGATCTAATCAATGATTTTGCCTCCCGCTATCGGCGAGACCCCGCTGTAGGCAACCTCAGTTCCTTCACGACCATGCGCACAGCGCTCAATGCAATCGCTGGTCACTATAGTTCCTACCCCAATCGCCCCCTCCCCGAAAAGCTGAAGAAGCGCGTTGAACAAGAGTTTAAGCAAGTAGAATCAGCCCTGAGGCGAGAAGCCTAACGGAAACTGGCATTGAGGCTAAATCAGCCCATTCTTCATTTGCTGCGGCAATTAATTGCCGCAGCAAATCAGCTTTAAAGGGAAGTTGTCTAGCTCCTGTTAACACATCGGACTCTTATCTACACCCGCTGTCAGAAAAACATTTGACTAAGCTAGGATAAGTTTGCTAGCATAGCAATTCTGTAGTACTGAGAGTGTGAGCTGGACATGAAAGTCCGTGCGTCTGTTCGCAGAATCTGCGAAAAGTGTCGTGTGATCCGCCGCCGTGGCAGGGTCATGGTGATTTGCAGCAACCCTAAGCACAAACAGCGCCAAGGGTAATCAAATAAACGACAAATGGATCCACTTGTGGAAATCCATTTTAAGGGAATAAACCCGCACCGTCGGTACAGATTAGTATTTTCGGTCGTCAAATTGAAATTCAGGCAGCGTTAGGGGAGAAAGTGTAGGTGGCACGGATATCTGGTGTTGATCTTCCGCGTGAAAAGCGCGTAGAGATTGGCCTGACATATATTTACGGAATCGGTCTGACCCGATCCAAAGAAATTCTGCAGAAATCGGGTGTCAACCCTGACATCCGGGTGCGGGATTTGAGCGACGAAGACGTTGCCAAGCTGCGAGACACCGTTGAGAGTGACTATCAGGTTGAAGGTGATCTCAGACGACTTGAGAGCATCAACATCAAGCGTCTGATGGACATTGGTTCCTACCGGGGGCGTCGCCACCGGGCAGGACTGCCGGTCCGGGGGCAGCGCACCCGAACCAACGCCCGCACCCGACGGGGTACTCGGCGAACTGTTGCTGGCAAAAAGAAGGCTGCTAAGAAGTAGCCTGTTGGTAAGTCATGCTTTCCCTGCAGTGCCAATGTTTGGGAGCTCGCAGGGCTGTCAGTTCGCATTTCTACCAAGCTTTTCTTGTTTCTCAGATTTGGATCTTCTGAGGTTGAGCTCCAGGTAAGTTCGCCGCCGGTACAACCTTTTCTAATTAAGTTAAATAGTCTGAAGTCATGGCAAAACCAACCAAGAAATCGGGTCCCCGCAAGCAAAAGAAAAATGTTCCCAGTGGGGTTGCCCACATTCAGTCCACCTTCAACAACACAATCGTTACCATCACCGATCAGAGCGGGGAAACCATTTCCTGGGCTTCAGCGGGTTCTAGCGGATTCAAGGGAGCCAAAAAGGGAACTCCTTTTGCCGCTCAAACAGCAGCTGATGGAGCTGCCCGTCGAGCAATTGACCAGGGTATGCGTCAAATCGAGGTCATGGTAAGCGGCCCCGGAGCCGGTCGCGAGACTGCTATTAGGGCTTTGCAGGGGGCTGGCCTAGAAATTACCCTCATCCGTGACGTGACTCCCATTCCTCACAACGGGTGCCGTCCGCCCAAGCGTCGGAGAGTCTAGCACTGGGTTCGATTCCTCAAAGTTGCACAGCGGAGAAGGGAGATCAGGTCGTGGCACAGTTCCATGTAGAATGCGTTGAGTCGATTATTGAAGACGATCAGGGTCAATACGGTCGCTTCATCATTGAGCCTTTGGAACGAAGCCAGGGCATCACAGTAGGCAATGCGCTAAGACGAGTCCTGTTGTCAAACCTGGAAGGGGTTGCCATTACAGCGGTTCGCATTGCCGGCGCGACCCATGAGTTTTCAACTATTCCAGGCGTTCGGGAAGATGTTCTCGACATCTTGCTGAACATGAAAGAGATCGTGCTGCGGAGCTACTCCAATCAACCTCAGATTGGACGTTTGCTGGTTCAAGGCCCTACTAAAATTACTGCCGCTCATTTTGAGTTGCCGTCTGAAGTAGAAGTCGTTAACCCCGACCAGTACGTAGCCACGATTGCCGACGGTCATACATTGGAGATGGAATTTCGGATCGAGCGAGGACAGGGATATCGAGCTGTCGAGCGCAGCAAAGATGATGCCACTGCCCTCGACTTCATGCAGATTGACTCCGTCTTTATGCCGGTGCGGAAAGTTAACTACACGGTTGAAGATGTAATCGTAGCCGGTTCTTTGCAGAAAGATCGCCTGGCTATGGACATTTGGACCAATGGTAGTCTGTCTCCACAGCAGGCTATGAGCCAAGCAGCTGCTATTTTGGTGGATTTGTTCAATCCGCTGAAGGATGTGACGCTTGAGCCGAAGCCCGAGGAAGACATTAAGGACGAAGACCCCAGCAATCAGATCCCGATTGAGGAACTGCACCTGTCTGTGCGGGCCTACAACTGCCTGAAGCGGGCACAGATCAACTCTGTAGCCGATTTGCTCGACTACACGCAGGAAGATCTGCTCGAAATAAAGAACTTTGGTCAGAAGTCTGCTGAAGAGGTCATTGAAGCTCTTCAGGAACGGTTGGGCATCACCCTGCCGTTTGAGAAATCGGCCAAATCCTCCTAGGCGCTCAAACTCCTTGGCCAACCAAGGAGACGCCTCCCGAAGCTCAGTAGGCTTCGGTTTTTTTCTGTCTAATTGTTGTTACCTCTGGTTAAGTGTCATGCGTCATGGTTGCCGTGTACATAAACTTGGAAAGCCAGCAGACCAGCGTAAGGCTCTGCTTCGAGCGCTAACTACCGAACTAATTCGTCACGGTCGAATTACAACGACCAAGGCCCGCGCCAAAGCGGTTCGAGAAGAAGCTGATCGGATGATTACGCTAGCGAAAGATGGTTCGTTAGCGTCTCGCCGTCGAGCTATGGGCTATATCTACGACAAGCAGCTGGTACATGCCCTGTTTGATCAAGCTCCGACCCGCTATGCTACGCGAGAGGGGGGTTATACCCGTATTCTTCGCACCATCAGACGGCGGGGTGATAACTCGGAAATGGCCATCATTGAATTGACCTAGTGCCTGTTTAAAGCAGCCAGCAAACTCCCTCATGTCCCAGACGTTGCCTTCAATCCAAGCTGCCACAGCTAACCTCGCCGATTCTGCTAAGAATCAGCGAGTTGCGCTTGTGGTGCAGTACGTAGGTACTCGTTTTCATGGATGGCAGCGTCAGGCTAGCGATCGCACCGTACAGGGTGAAATAGAAGCCACCCTGGAGGCAGTCTTGGGGCATCCCGTGAGTATCCATGGGGCCGGACGAACGGATGCAGGGGTTCATGCCGCTGCTCAAGTAGCCCACTTCATGGCTCCCGCGCTGATTCCTGCCCATCGCTGGGCAGATATCTTAAACAGCCGTCTTCCTAGCGATGTCCTGATCCGGGCAGCAGCCCAGGTACCCGACGATTGGCACGCTCAATTCTCAGCTTGCTGGCGGCGTTACCGCTATACCCTCTATACCGATCCTTGCCCCAACCTATTTTTGCGGCCCTTTGTTTGGCATTACTACTACGAGCCTATTGATACCCAGCAGGTGCAGCGAGCTCTAGACCCGCTGGTGGGATACCATGATCTAACAGCCTTTCATCGCTCCCGCTCAGGCCGTTCTCACTCTTGGGTAGACGTTCAGGCAGCAGAATGTAGTAGGCAAGGCGCTTTCGTGACTGTTGAGCTACAGGCCAACGGGTTTTTATACGGCATGGTGCGGCTGATTATGGGTTTGCTGGTGCAGGTTGGCAAGGGGCAGCTGTCTGTAGACGGTTTTACAGCGCTCTGGAAGAATCGCCAGCGAGATCAGGTAAAGTATTCTGCCCCTGCCCAGGGCCTATGTCTGCTACGAGTGGGATATGAGGTGTTTCCCTTCGCGCCGGACATTTGGTTTGATACTCAACCGCTGTTCTGCCTAAATACGCCTGTTGGCTACGCTGCTGTGTAACTTCAATCTGTGTCCCTATCACTAAGCTCTGCCACTAAAAGGTTTTCCGAGTTTCCGCCAATACCCCGAGATTTGCTATGACTACTAAAACATACGTACCCACCCAAAAAGACATTGAACATCAGTGGTATGTCGTTGATGCCGCCGATCAGCGGCTAGGCCGACTTGCCAGCGAAATCGCTAAGGTGTTAAGAGGCAAGAACAAGCCAATCTACACCCCTAACACTGATACTGGTGATTTTGTTATTGTCGTCAATGCCGACAAGCTGGTTGTCACTGGCCGCAAGCAAGATCAAAAGCTTTATCGTCGTCACTCTGGGCGGCCCGGTGGGATGAAGGTAGAAACCTTTGCTCAGCTACAAAACCGTTTACCAGAGAGAATTCTGGAGCAAGCGGTTCGCGGCATGTTGCCGAAAAACGCCCTGGGACGCAAGCTGTTCACCAAGCTGAAAGTTTACGCAGGAGCAGAACATCCCCACCAGGCCCAAAACCCTCAAAATCTTGTGATTAATACTATTCCAGAAGGAGATAAGTAATGCAGGCAACCGATCAGACTGATCGCGTCGTGTACTGGGGCACCGGGCGTCGTAAGACGGCAATTGCTCGAGTTCGTTTAGTGCCCGGTAATGGCCAAATCAAGATCAACGGCAAACCAGGAGATCTGCACCTCCAGTTCAATCCCGGCTACCTCTCAGCAACTAAGGCTCCCCTTGAGGCCCTGGGTCTTGAGAGTGAATATGACATTCTGGTTAACGTTCGGGGTGGTGGTTTGACCGGTCAGGCCGATGCTATTCGCCTTGGGGTTGCTCGGGCACTATGCCAGCTTGATCCTGACAATCGTAAGCCGCTCAAGATTGAGGGTTACCTAACCCGTGATCCCCGTAGTAAGGAACGGAAGAAGTACGGCTTGAAAAAAGCCCGGAAAGCGCCTCAGTTCTCCAAGCGTTAAACCGTTGGGAATTGGCGAACCAGTTTTCAGACGCCTTACCTGTCTGTACTCTATCTTTCTTTGGCGTTAGCTCAGTCGATCTAACCCTTGGGACATGATGCGGTTGGCAGGTGAAAAAACTAAGATTGAAGTAAGGCAAACAGCTTTTTGTTACGAGGGCAATTATGGCTAAGTCAGAGATTCATCCTACTTGGTACCCCGAAGCCAAGGTGTACTGTGATGGTAAAGAGATCATGACGGTGGGCTCTACCAAGCCAGAGCTCCACGTTGATATTTGGTCTGGCAACCACCCGTTTTACACGGGTACCCAGAAGATTATCGACACCGAAGGTCGGGTTGAGCGGTTCCTTAGGAAATACGGCATGGTTGATACTTCTCAGGCTCCTAAGGAAGACGAGAAGGAATAGTTTGCTGTTAAAGTTCCCTAGGGTTTCCTAGGGGATTTTTCTAGTTTTGGGGTTTCTGTAATCACAATTGCGGACTGACAGTATGGCTGAAGGGTATCTTCTTGAAAAACTCAATTCAGTCGAGCAGACGTTTCAGGAACTGACCCGTCGTCTAGCTGATCCGGATGTCGCTAGAGATCCGGATGAGTTCCAACGCATCGCCAAAGCTCGCTCCTCTCTTGAAGAAACTGTCACAACTTACGAGCAGTGGAAGGAGACGAGGGAAGAACTGGGTGGGGCTCGTGAGGTTTACAAGGATGCCAGTGGCGATCCTGAGCTGCGCCAGATGGCGGCAATGGAAGTGGAAGCTTTGCAGGAGCAGCTCAATCAGCTAGAAGATCGGCTGAAAATTTTGCTGCTGCCCCGAGATCCCAACGATGACAAGAACATCATGCTGGAAATTAGGGCAGGTACTGGCGGAGACGAGGCCAGTATTTGGGCTGGAGATCTGGTGCGGATGTATTCGCGCTATGCTGAAGGCCAAAATTGGCGAGTCAAGCTGCTTAGTGAATCGACCGCTGACATGGGTGGTTTCAAAGAAGCCATTCTAGAGATTCAGGGCAACCAAGTTTATAGCAAGCTCAAATTTGAAGCGGGCGTACATCGAGTTCAGCGAGTACCCGTCACTGAGGCTGGAGGTCGGGTTCATACCTCTACGGCCACCGTGGCAGTGATGCCTGAAGTAGATGATGTGGAAGTTGAGATTGACGCTAAGGATATTGAGCTGACGACGGCTCGTTCGGGCGGGGCAGGCGGTCAAAACGTCAACAAGGTGGAGACGGCCGTGGATTTGTTCCATAAGCCGACCGGAATTCGAATTTTCTGTACGGAAGAACGGTCCCAGCTGCAGAACCGGGAACGGGCAATGCAAATTCTGCGGGCTAAGCTCTATGAGCTAAAGCTCCGGGAACAGCAGGAGGCGGTAACCTCCATGCGACGCTCTCAGGTAGGCACAGGCGCACGTTCTGAGAAAATTCGAACCTATAACTACAAAGACAACCGTATAACGGACCATCGCCTGAATCACAACTACACTCTGACACCGGTTCTGGAAGGCGACTTAGAAGAAATTATCCAGTCCTGCATTTCTCAGGACCAGCAGGAACAGCTGGAAGAGTTAGCTGCAGAATCAGCGACGGTTTAAGGGTTTGAAAATCCTTACAAAGCAAACATTTCGAGGCCCTGGCTATACTAAATAGCCAGGGCACTTTTACGTTGATAGCGCGATCGCAACCCCTCCTATGGCGAAGTTTCTCCACATTGCAGATATCCATCTGGGCTTTGATCGCTATGACAGCCGAGAGCGCACCCGAGATTTTTTTCTAGCCTTGCAGGATGTGCTGCAGCGCTATGCCGTGGAAGAGCGGGTGGACTTTGTGCTGATTGCTGGGGACTTATTTGAGCACCGCAACATCCAGCCCGCCACTCTAAACCAGGCTCAGCTTTGCCTGCAGGATCTTCAGAAAGCAGGTATTCCAGTTTTGGCGATTGAGGGCAACCACGATAACCGCCCCTACGGTACCCGCACTAGCTGGCTTAAATACTTATCTGAGTGGGGACTGTTGAAGCTGTTGGAACCTGGGGATGTGGCGGCAGGAGAACCTTTTTATTTCCCTTGGGACGACAATACCCGCCGGGGAGGCTATGTAGATTTGGCTTGTGGAGTGCGGGTGGTTGGAGCCAACTGGTATGGCGCAGCGGCCCCCAAAGCCATTGAGCAAATTGCAACTGCTATTGAGGCGCTGCCGCCAGGGCCAGAGCATACTGTCTTAATGTTTCATCACGGACTAGAGGGGCAAATTGCGCGATACTCTGGCGCGCTCAGGTACTCAGATTTGTTGCCGCTAAAAATGGTAGGCGTGGACTATCTAGCTCTAGGCCACATTCACAAGCAATATAGTGTTGAGAATTGGGTTTTTAATCCAGGCTCCTTAGCAGCCAACAACATTGAGGAGGCGAGCTTTCAACGCGGAGCCTACTGCGTAGAAATCGATGATCAGGGCGTCCAGGCCGACCTCAAAACCGACTATTACCAGCGGCCTGTAGTGCGGTTGAGCCTGACTTTGCGGGGTCAGGAAAGTCAGGAAGACCTGATTGAGGCCGCCGAAAAAACCGTGCAAGCTGCGATCGCAACCGGAGATCTAGATCCGACTGCTGGTCCTATCGTAGAGCTGCGGATTGAGGGTCAGGTAGGCTTTGACCGCCTGGATCTCGATATCCGGCAGCTGCAGGCAACGTTACAGCAGCAAAGCGGCGCGTTAATATTTCTGCTGAAGTACAACGTTGAAGCGGTTGCTTACAGCACCCCAGTTTCTGAGCTATCTAACCGCATGCAGATTGAAGAAACTATTTTTACTGATCTGCTAGCAGCCCATCGAGATTACAAAGGCCGCTGTACGACCTTGGCAAAAGGGCTAATGGATCTCAAAGATCGGCAACTTACTGGGGCTGTAGAACCTGACCTCTACCAATTTATCCAAGCGATGCTAGAAGATTCGCCAGGGAAGGCATAGAAGCAGCTTACAGGCTGAAATTTCCAAAATGTGACGTATCCGGAAATTTCCAGGGAAAGTTTGGGTAGATGCGATCGCATCATAAAAGCTCCCGTGTACCCTATTACTGCAGCAGAGTAGGTTGATCGCTTTATGGCCGAGTCTTTTGAGCCACGTTCTGAATCTTTGCAGCCTGCCGAGCCCTTGCCGTCAGCAGAGGAACTGCTGCAAACCGGGCTGCAGGCTATTAAGACCAAGGATTATTCAGCCGCCATTGCAGCCCTCACCGCACTGCAGCAGGCCAACGCTTCGCCCTCGTACCACCTGCAGGCCCAGATGGGCTTGATTCGTGCTTACCGGCATCTGGGAGAGCAGCAGACCGCAGCAGACCTCTGTCGCCCTCTGACTTCACACCGCAACCCACAGGTTCAGGAATGGGCTCGTCGGACACTGGCAACCCTACAGACCAGCTCATCTGATTCAGCCACTCCACCAACAGTTGTCAACGATAGGATTGCTGATCCATCAACAGCAGCCCCTGAGGTCGGTCCATTAGCTGCCGATCTTAGCGGCTTTACTCCAATTTCTTCCAAACCCTCCACCTCCGGCTCGATTTCCTCCCCTCCGGTTCTGGCTTCATCGGCCCCTGAAACCTCACACCTCACTACAGCGTCAGAGGATCAAGCCAGCTCATCTGCCGCCGCTCGCATGAATGACTCTCAAATCTCACCTCTCAATCCCTCTGATAACGATTCTCCAACCGCTTCCCTATTTCACTACCAGCAGTTAAACAGTAACGATACTGGCCCCGAGCCACCAAACAGGCTCAGTTCGAGTTCTCCTTCGCTAGAGCCGCCCCAGGAGACAATACCGCTAGCCTCTGAATTCGTTGAGCCGACTGAGGGGGTTGCCTCAGGAACTGTTGGTACCAGCACTGGCGTCAGATCGCTGCCGCCCCTGCCACTCCTCAAGCTATGGTTCGTTATAGGACTAACCTTTGTAGCGCTGCTGTGGGTTGTGAATGCCGTTTTAGTCAGCTCACTGGGCCTGATCAGCAGCCTGTCTCGAAGGCTTTACCAGCTGACGCCACAGGCTCCCCTCATTTCCTTCCAAGATAGCTATGCCGTTGCTGTTGGCGTTTTTCTGATCGCGCTGCTGCTGGCTAGTCCCTGGGTAATGGACTTTTTGCTCAGGCGGCTTTACCGGCAGACACCGCTTTCACCCCGACAGTTCAAAGCCAACTACCCAGAAGCCTTAAGAACGGTCAGACAGACCTGCTTGCGGTGGGGTTGGACGCTGCCAGAACTGCAGCTGCTGCCAACGGAGGCCCCGCTCTGCTTCAGCTATGGCTGGCTGCCTAGCAATATGCGGATTGTTGTGAGCCAAGGCCTAATTGATCAGATGGAGGACTCAGAGTTGGCGACTTTGTACGCCTATGAACTGGGTCACATGAGATGTTGGGATTTGCCGGTCATGTCTGGCCTAGGCACTCTCTTATTTCTGGTTTATCAAGGCTATTGGCAGACTGCCCAGTGGGGCGACCGCCAAAGACAGCCATTTTTGCGCGCGCTGCTTGGGCTTTTTGCGTCCCTCTGCTATGCGCTTTTTTGGCTGCTGCGAAAGGTCGGCCTCTGGCTATCTCGGCTGCGTAGCCTGTATTGCGATCGCACCGCCGTAGAGCTGACCCATAATCCAGCAGGCTATAGCCAAAGTCTGCTCAAATTAACCCAAGGCATTGCTACCCATATCGAGCAGCAGGGCTATACTCCCGCCCTGCTAGAAAGCTTGGACTTGCTGACCCCACTCAGTCACCAGCTAGCGCTCAGTCCCGGTAGCTGCTTAAGCTCAACCAACTTAGCTTCCTTGACTGCCTGGGACCGGCAAAACCCCTATCGTCAGTGGCTATCCTGGAATATTCCCCAAGCTTTACTAGGAGAACGGTTAGCCGCCCTAGAACAGGCCGGAGCGTCCTTAGGTTTACTACCCGCCGACGCCGCATCAACCCGAATCCAGATTGGGAGTAAGCCGACGGGGGGCCAGTACTTACCTACCCTGCTAGCTCAGGGAGCGCCTTTGGTTGGGCTACTGATCGGGCTGATTGTGGCTATGTTTCTATGGTTTTTGGGCGGGGTCATGGAGGCTTTTGATGGCTGGTTTCTCAGCTGGCTTTACCGGGACGTCAGCGTTCTAAAGGGAATCGCCTTTCTAGGTTTGGGTATTGGCCTCATGCTGCCCGTCAACCGCCTGTTCCCAGATATCCGGTCGGGAAATGTCCTAACCAACCCCAGCTTAGAAAATTTGCTGAAAAACCCGCTAGCACTGCCCACAGACAGCCAGCCTGTTCAGCTTCAGGGCACCCTAATTGGGCGCAGAGGCATCGCTAACTGGCTCTGTCAAGACGTCATGCTAAAGACTTCGTCTGGCCTAGTGCGTCTGCACATTCTGAGTACGCTTGGCCCGATTGGTAACTTCTTCTCTCCAATAACCCATCCAACCACCTGGCGCGATCGCACAGGAGGCGTCATCGGGTGGGTTCGTCGAGGAGCGACTCTGTGGGTAGACGTGGATCGACTCCAGCAATCGGGAAAAATCCTGCAGATTGCCAATCATCCTCTCTGGGCAACTCTCTTAAGCCTTGCATGCTGCGCTTGGGGAGTTTATATCCTCTTTAGAGGCTACTGAAGTAGAGGGTATAGCCTGATATTGCCCAAGACCATTGTCTTGGTAAAGAAATATTGCAACATTTTCGCCAGAAGTGTTACATTAGTTTACAGAGTTCCAGTAAGCCTAATCTGGCTGCTCTTTTGGGCGGCTGAGCTACCCTGCTTTGCAGGTTATAGGTATCAGGTTCTCCTACTCTCAACACAGCAAATTGACCAGCCGCTTGACGGCTGGTTTTATCTTAAAGATTTTGAATATTTCCTTGGAAAAAAGAGGCTCAGGCTACCCCCACTTCAGATACCGTGTTACCTTAATTAATGGTCTGAGTATGCGAAACCTTCCTACTTAAAGTAGATTACCGTCTTCAAGCGCAGGGATTAGTCTACAGATAGGGAATAAACGCAGCACGATTCGAGGGCGTAATTCGAGAGTGAATTTAATCCTTCGCAAAAGAGTGTCAAGAGCCTTGAGAAGAAAATCTCGAAAAATGGCCTTATCAAGATAGTTTGAGAATAGGCTTGAAGAGTATCAATTCATCATTCATGCTGCTAATGCTTTTTGCTACACTCCACAGTTTTTTGGGCTAATCTCACGTTAAACCCCTAAAGAATATTTTTATTCCCTTGATATGACTTCTGTGGAAGCTTGTGGGCAAAGCGTTTAGGAAATCATAAAAAAGCATCTTTATGTTTAGCTGAGAGAGTTAGAGGTATCTAAATGTCAATTCGTCTATATGTAGGCAATCTCCCCAAGGAACTTGAGCGTGAAGAGTTAGAAGCTCTTTTTTCAGAACACTCTGAAGATTTGGTGTCAGTCAAGCTGATTGCTGACAAAAAAACGGGCAAGTGCCGGGGCTTTGGATTTGTCACGGTCAAAACTGACGAAAAAGCAGATGAGCTAGTCGAGCAGTTTAATGGCTATGAGCTCAGCGATGCTGTACTTAAGGTTGAGAAGGCGCTGCCTCGCAGCAAGAGTAAGCCTGAAGGAGCTCCCGAAGCTTCTGAAACCAGCAGTCCTCGTCGTCGCACCACTACCGCTCCTAGTGGTGGCGGCAAGGGAGGCGGAGGCGCGCGGAAGAGCCCTGCAGCGGTAGGTGATTCAACCGCAGCCGCTCAACCCGATCCCCGTTGGGCTGGCGAACTGGAGAAACTAAAACAGCTTCTAGCGACTCAAACGACGTCTTCGTAAGTTTCTTTACTAGAAGCATTCGTAGAAGACAGCTCACGTGAGCACAAAAAAGGATTTAGCAAAGTTGCTAAATCCTTTTTTGTGCTCACGTTTTTTTAGGAGGAGAAAACCCCCTAAAAAACTCGGGCCTTAAGTAAAGCTTCGGGCAAGCAAGACAGCTTACGCAAAGAGGGAACATAAGCCCGCTGATTAAAGACATCGTATTGATTCTCTTCGATCACGTCTAGAATTTTGCGGTAGAGCATCAAGGCAGCCCACACTGGCCAGCGAGCATCAGGGCTGAGTACACTAATTCCCCTTTCTGCCTCTGCATAAAATTTGCGGGCTCGCTGGATTTGGAACTGCATTAGCGATCGCCAGCGGTCGTCAATCACACCCCGCATTAAGTCGTCTTCGCTGTACCGAAAGAGAGCTAGATCTTCAAGCGGCAGATAAATTCGGCCCCGGCGAGCGTCTTCTCCAACATCGCGCAAAATGTTAGTCAACTGATTGGCAATGCCCAGTGCAATAGCCTCCTGGATTGGATTAGGTGAAGCATCTTTAGGATGCCAGGGAGCTGTATGCTGCTGCGTGTCGATGCCCATGACAGTAGTCGACATGAGACCGACCGTACCCGCTACCCGGTAGCAGTAAAGCTCTAGCTCCTCAAAAGTCTCGTAACGGGAGCGATACAAGTCCATCCGTTGGCCTGCAATCATGTCCCGGAATGGCTGAATCTCTAGGGGAAACTGCTCAAGCGTATCGACTATCGCCACATCAGCATCGTCTTGAGGATTGCCCCCAAACAAGGACTCTAGATGGGCCTCCCACCGATCCAGGGTGGCTTCATTGGTGTATTGAGCCTGGGGACCATCCACCAGTTCATCAGTCCGGCGACACCAGACGTAGATGGCCCAGATTGCTCGTCGTTTAAGCGGCGACATGAGCAAGGTACCCATGTAAAAAGTCTTTGAGTACTTTGCCGTAATTTGGCGGCAAAGCTCATAAGAATCTTCGACAGAAGCCAGGGGTTTTGCAGGGGGAGAGTCAGACAATTGCAGCATCAATGACCAGGTTGGAGAATCTAGGATGTCCTAAACAGACAGCAGGTTCACTGGCGAAAGACGATAGCTAGAACCCAGAGAGTTAAGCAAATCATCACGTGTATGCAAGTGTTGCCCATCCAAGATTACACCTAATCAATGTTGCTCTTGCGACAGCAACCCTCACAACCTGGCCAGAACCGTTAGGCAGGCACTTCCTGCAGAGGTAGTTGGGGCGTTTCATCGACTCTTGGTATCTTACTTTCGGCAATCGCTTGCGCAGCAAGTTTACCAGAGAGAACGGCCCCTTCCATGCTGCCTAGGTAGCGCTGCATTGTGTAGCTGCCTGCTAAGAAGAAGTTGGCCACGGGTGTCGCCTGGGTGGGGCGACTAGCCTGCCGTCCTGGAGCAGCTGTGTAGACAGAGCGAGGGGTTTTGACGACCTTCGACTTGAGTAATTTAGCAGGATTCTCGCCCTGGAAGTGCTGCGGAAAGAGCCTCTCCAGTTCCTTCATAGTGGCATCTAGAATCTCTGACTCCGATTTATCAATCCAGTCTTTTGCGGGTGCAAGCACCAGTTCTAGCATGGAGCGATCGGCGCTGGCGTATTCCTTGCAGGTGTTGCTCATGTCGGCATACACGCTTAGCAGCGACGACCGTGAAAACAGCAGCTGATCGATGTCGGTCAGCTTGCGATCAAACCACAGATGCAGGTTGATCACAGGCACGCCCTCTAGGTTCTCTAGCTTCTGGAAAAACTCGTCTTTCTTCCAGAGGTCTGGCATTAAAACCTTGACCACGTCTACTGACATTGCCGATACATAGGCATCTGCGGTCACAACTTCGTCAGCTGCACCGTCTAGACCCCGCATCATAAATCCTTTAACTGAACCGTCTTCGTGCAGAAGAATTTGCTTCAGCGGCTTCTTGAGGTGAACTTCGCCACCTCGCTCAGTGACGTAGTCGACAATAGGCTGACACAGACGTTCTGTAGGAGAGCCATCGAGGAAGGCGATCTTGGAGCCGTAGCGCTCCTGCAGAAAGCGGTTTAGAGCGGTAAGGGGAACTGTGGCCGAGACGTCTTCCGGATTGATGAAGGTCAGAGCTTTGGAAGCAGCGATGAAGATATCTGAATTGACCCGCTCATCAATACCCTGAAGGCGGAGCCAGTCTAGCAGCGAGTACTGATCCATCGTTTCGACGTACTGCTGTCCCCGAACAATAGCAGGCAGCAGGCCTACAGCGAAGCGAATCTTTTGCTCCCAGGTCAACATGTCATTGTTCCGCAGGATGGACATGATGACGTTGAAAGGGGATGGGATGTCAGGCACGTCAAAGCGTGACAACACTCCTGGTTTGTCTGGTTGGTTAAAAATCAGCGTGTGCTCTTTCCACTGCAGCCGATCTTCAATTCCCAGCTCTTTGAAGAGTTGAAGCATGTTGGGATAGGCACCAAAAAAGACATGCAGGCCGGTTTCATACCAGTCTCCATCTTGATCTTTCCAGGCAGCCACCAACCCTCCTAAAACGTCCCGGCTCTCCAGGACAACAGGCGTGTGGCCTGCATCAACTAAGTATTTTGCACAGGCTAGCCCAGCCAGACCTGCACCTGCGATCGCAACTCGCATGACTCGCCCAACCCCTTAATTGCTGAACAGCTTCATCAAAATTCCACGTTCCAACAATTATATGTTGCAATCCGTTACATTTGCCTCATTATTTATTTCGGTTCTGCCAAAGACCCTAAATCCATCTCCGCTTTCCCAGCCTGTGCCAGAAAAGCTGTGACCTAGAAGCCTCAGGGAACGTCGCAGCGCACCTGGTAAAGCAGTAGAATAATGGATTCTGGAAGTGGCTAGCGACTCAGTACGCTGCGCAGTTAAGTGGGTCTGAGTCAGCTTGCGTCTAACTGCGTTTGGCTAGCCCACGATATTACCGCGATTGCTAGGGGCCATAGTTGTGACTAAGACTAATTCTGACTTTTTAGCTCAATCGGATCCGCTAGTTGCTGATATTTTGCACCGCGAACTGCAGCGCCAGCAGGATCACCTAGAACTGATTGCCAGCGAAAACTTCACCTCTCCTGCGGTGATGGCAGCTCAGGGCTCAGTCCTCACCAACAAATACGCAGAAGGCCTACCCGGAAAGCGCTATTACGGGGGGTGCGAATTTGTTGATCAGGCAGAACAACTGGCTATTGATCGCGCCAAAGAACTCTTTGGCGCTGCCCATGCCAATGTTCAACCTCACTCAGGCGCACAGGCCAACTTTGCCGTCTTTCTCGCCCTGCTCCAGCCCGGAGACACGATCATGGGCATGGATCTCTCCCACGGAGGTCACTTAACCCACGGTTCCCCAGTCAACGTCTCTGGCAAGTGGTTCAACGTCCAGCACTACGGCGTTAACCGTGAAACAGAGCAGCTAGACTTCGACGAAATTCGAGAGCTGGCCCTGCAGCATCGTCCTAAACTGCTGATCTGTGGCTATTCAGCCTACTCACGCACAATTCACTTTGACCGGTTTAGGCAAATTGCAGACGAAGTAGGCGCTTACCTGCTGGCTGATATTGCCCACATTGCGGGATTAGTGGCCACAGGCCATCATCCCAATCCGCTGCCCTACTGCGATGTGGTGACCACCACCACGCACAAAACGCTGCGCGGACCCCGAGGCGGTTTGATTTTGACTCGTGATGCTGAGCTGGGCAAAAAGTTCGACAAAGCTGTCTTCCCCGGCAACCAAGGTGGCCCTCTAGAGCATGTCATTGCCGCTAAGGCTGTGGCCTTTGGAGAAGCCCTCAAGCCAGACTTCAAAACCTACTCTGCCCAGGTAATTGAGAACGCTAAAGCGCTGGCGGCTCAGCTTCAGGTGCGGGGCTGCAAGGTGGTTTCGGGCGGCACTGACAATCACCTGGTGCTGGTTGATTTGCGCTCCATTGGCCTCACCGGCAAACGGGCCGATCAGCTAGTCAGTGAGGTCAACATTACCGCTAACAAAAATACGGTGCCGTTTGATCCGGAGTCGCCTTTTGTCACCAGCGGTTTGCGGTTGGGTTCACCAGCTATGACCACGCGCGGGTTGGGCACCAGCGACTTTACTGAAATTGCCGACATTATTGCCGAGCGTCTGCTGTCTCCAGAAGATGAGGGAGTGGCACAAACCTGCCGTCAGCGAGTGGCAGCGCTCTGCCAACAGTTTCCCCTTTATCCCCACCTAGGCGGTTTAGTGCCCGCAATGGTTTAGCGCAAATTCTGATCAGGATTTAGGTTCAAGGTCCTTGTAAAGGATTAGGACCTCACAAACTCCATGGGATTGAACAGGAGATTTAAGCCGAGTGCTTAAGAATCTGTGATAATCTGCATGGAGTTTTTGTAGTAACATCCATTGGGATTTTTTGGCAGCCTGAAAAAAATAGCTTTTCAGGTCGTCAGGAAGCGATTGGCCCTGTCAAAGCAAGTTCGCTAGATCGGCTTTGATACATCAATCCTCAATCCTCTCCTGAAATACCAGCTTGACTGATGCCCAAAACCCTCCATTTGCCATGGGAGTCCTGATGCCATCTCATCTCTATCATTTCCTCGCCTTTGTCGTTTCAGCAATAGTGGTGCTCTCTAGTACACCCATTGTGAGACGAATCGGGTTGAGGAGTGGACGAGTCGATTTACCGGGAGGCCGCAAGGTACACAACAAGCCAATGGTGCGGCTGGGAGGCGTGTCGATTTTTCTGGGCACGCTGACTGCACTAATGATAGTTTGGGCCACGGGCGGCTTCATTGATGCCACCGGCCAGCATTTGGCTCCGCCGGAGGAATTTGCCATTTGGGGCGTCACCATTGGGGGGTTGGCCTTTTTTCTAATCGGCCTAATGGATGACCTATTTGGCCTGTCTCCGTTTAGTCGTCTCTTTATGCAGGCGGCGGTGGCTGCGATCGCATGGCACGTCGGGGTCAGCATCGATTTTCTAACGATTCCCTTCTATGGCCTGGTTTCATTGCCGGTCTGGGTCAGCCTGCCCGTCACAATTGTCTGGCTGGTCGGCATGGCCAACGCCATCAACTGGATCGATGGACTAGATGGACTGGCCGCAGGCGTTTCTGGCATTGCTGCCATCATCATGCTGGTAGCGACTCTGTTTATGAATCAGCCTGCTGCGGCCCTGATTGCTGCAGCCCTAGCTGGCGGCGCTTTGGGCTTTTTGCGCTACAACTTCAACCCAGCCCAAATTTTCATGGGTGATGGGGGGGCCTACTTTATGGGCTTTACCTTAGCGGGGGTAGGCATTATTGGCCTGGTTAAGAGCGTCACCACGGCGGCTGTTTTTTTGCCTTACCTGATCCTGGCAGTGCCAATTTTGGATATGTCAGCGGTTATTTTTGACCGCATACGCTGCGGGGCCTCTCCCTTTGTAGCTGACAAGCGGCACCTGCATCACCGCCTGCTTCAGGCCGGGCTATCCCACCGGGTGACGGTTCTCTTCATCTACGTGCTGACGCTGTGGGTGGGCAGTCTGGCTCTGGCGTTTTCTGGCATGCCCAGCGGCGTAGCCTATGCTCTAGGGGCAACGGTATTGCTGAGCTACACCGGCTGGCGCGTCAAACAACACTCCCGTTAGAATCCCTGGCTCAAAATTCCTGGCTCAGTAGGGATATTGATAGGGCTGGAGAAACTGCGTCGCCCGGTACACATGAAAGACCTCTGTCTCGGCCCCGCCTCGGGTAATGGGAATAGCGGCGATCTCTTCTATTGCTGCAAAGTTTTCCCGGTAGCTGTCGGTGATTTCAGGCTGCTCATGGAACCGCTCCAGGGTCAT
>NZ_JACJQO010000004.1 GCF_014696715.1 Pseudanabaena sp. FACHB-2040 | reverse complement strand
AAGATCTCGGGTGCTCAATGGAGTTCGAATAACGTGCAACAGGTGCTACTGCATCGTTGTGCCTACCTTAACGGCAGGTTCTCTGCTTAGTCCTACAAGACTGGGATGCACTCACAGAGATAGATTTAGATCTGGCGATGTCAATGACCTTTTGCAAGCTATAGGTGTACTGCATTACGTTGAACCTTACTATTGTTGTTGTTTATTTTCCTTCTTTTAGTAGCTCCGACCGCAATACCACGAGCGCGTAGGTCGCAGCCCTGGGAAAGGGCGTAGTCTCTTAGCTGCAGATACAGCCTAGTGTTAGTTGGGATGTTCAGCAGGCCCGCGATATCTCCTATCGAAAGCCCGTGCTGCCAAGCAGCATCAAATGCCTTCTTATCTCTTTCTGTGAGCATCCTCACACATGAGGTGGAGGAAGAGCTTGGCTCAAATACACGAATCAGATCCAACCGCCAAAAAGTTAGTAACAGCTTTGCTTCATCATCTGGGTTGTACCCTGGGCGATGCAGCCCGTAGGCCGATGCGAAGTCAGGTTCAAGTTTGAATAAGTCCTGAGGGTTCTCGTCTAGTAACAGGGACAGAGCCACCAGCAGATTGCAGTTCAGGGTTGTTCTCTCTGCGGGGTAGTTGTCGTTTAGCCACGCTTCGATCTGATTCTGTGTGTAAGCTCCCCTAGCCTGCTCAACAATGTGGGCGGCGATATCAGATACGGTCAAACCGTGCTGCTTAATGAGGGCTCTAGCGGGAGAGAGTGTGTATGTATAAAGCATGGAACCTACCTATATCAAGGGTTTTGGGTGTTATGCGAAAGCCCCCTTTAGGAGACGCGACGTGCGATGGTACATAAAGGGGGCTTTTCGCTCGTCTGAGGCGATTCTGGAGGGACTAAATTTCTGATTTAGCGGCTTCGACTGCCTCGCGGGCCAGTTGAGCTAGATGCGCGGGGTAAGTGTTGTCGGTTACGGTCGGGATGAATCCGTTCGGGTGAAGGATGACTGGAATATATTTGACGCTGCTCACAGGTTTCATAGGAATCTCCTTGGTTATGCTCTATATTTGCACGGGTAAGGTAGGCAAATGTGTGCGTGTTAAAGCAGGCTCTTTACATGAAAAACAATCTTCCCGATAACGAAAAAAGGCAGGAACTGAAACGAATCTGGAATGATACTTTGTCAAGACCACAAAACTACTTCAGGGATCCCGAAGAGCTAAGAAGTAGTGACCTTGTAGAAATCATTGAAAGGCAAATAGAAATCAGCCCTGGAGAAACTTTTTACTTTAATGATGCTTCTAAGAAAGGAATCAGAGACATGGCGTCTATTTTGTCAGCGATTCCTGAGGCGAACAGATCTTCGAGCTTTGACAATATTTATAAATCAATTAGGGATGAAATAAAGACCAAAGTTTTATCGCCTGCAGAATCTAAGAAGGATTTATTGTACGACGATATTGAAGCTTCTATACTTAATCGAATCTTTTCGAGCATAAAAAACTACTCATATTACTTCCCCATTAATGGATTAATCGTCCGAAAAGGAATAAGAATTGACTTGGGAGCTATTCAAATATTTGAATTTGATTTAGATGAAATAAATCATCTTCTTGCCCAAGATCAAAAAGTGACAGAGGAAAATGAGAAAGTGTATAGAGGATATCTAGAGAAGGGTTTTTTGGGGAGGACATGCATTAAGTGCTCATGGGTTGGCGATGAAATATTCTCACAAAAATTTGCCCGGTTCAGAATCGAAGAAACTATAAATTATTTAAGATACGTCATTTGCCTTTATTCTCATGCAAGTATCCATGATGAGGATGTTCCAAGAATTACTCTTAGCTCCGAAGCGTTTGTCGATGCAGGTTGTTTCTTAGTCAAAGAACATGACAACAACAGATTATCTTTTCATTGGGGACCTAAAAGAACAAACATCCGAGGGCAACATTTTCTACTGGATGAGCACAGGATTAGTCAATTAGAAGAAGGTGCTTACTATAACTTGATTACCCAGCTTCTCAACAATATAGAGAGAAAAGAGGTAGAAGATTGTGTAATGAAAGCAATCAACTGGGTGGGTGAAGCACAAAATGATTTCAATTCTGATGCCTCCTTCTTTAAGTTTTGGACAGCTTTAGAATGTGTATTTCCTAAGAAATATTACCCTGGGAAGAAATCCAGGACTTTTATCATTGCGAGAGGCGTTTCCATACTGTTAACTGATTTAGGAGGATACAGTTTTATTAAAGGTGATGACAAGATTCTTGCTGTATACCGGTCGGTTTGCATGCTTTATCAAAAACGGGGGGACTTAGTACATGACGGCCTAAGAAATGGAGTGAGCAAAGCTGAACTCGCGGAAATGTGTAAGTTGACTTGCTGGACAATTCTCTCTTTGCTTCACCTTATAGAATGTGGGGTCACTCAAAGAATTGACATAAATCAAGAAGTCACTCGGCGTTTTGGGGATTTGCCTCCAAAAATTAAGGAGCAGTGCATAGAAGCTAGTAGTAAAAAAAGTACTTGATGATGATATTGAGGCTTCAGCGGCTTGCTCCAGGCATCCCATAGGGAAATCATGTAGAAGAAAGGCTATTCATCTTTCTCGACAATGTTCAGCGTTGATGTGTCTGTTCTGTTTTCCTTGTCTGGCCTCTCCCTCTTCCCCCCGTCTTCTCCCGTCTTAGTTGCGTGCGTGTGTAGCTGCCCGCCTGCGTGGGGTGCAGGGCGCGGCCATATTTAAGTAGCTTTTGAAAAAAGTGCGGGGTTTTTTTAGGACCCTCAAAGCCTTGATATATATAGGTTACATAGAACTCTAATAGAGTCATATAAGGGATAGAGGATACGGGAGGGAGGGAGAGGAAGAGAGGGGAGGGGAGGGGAGGGAAAAGGAGGATAGAGGGAGAGAGAGAAGAGGGAGAAGTAGAGGAGAGAAGAAGGGGAGAGAGGAAGAAGAGGAGGAAGGAGGAAGTAGAGAGAGATGAAGGAAGAGGAAGAAGGAGGGAAGTAGGAGGGGAGAGAGAGAGAGTAGGAGGAGGATGGGTGGGGAGGGTGAAGGAGGGGGAGGAAGGGGGAGATGAAGAGAGGAGGAGGAGAGGGGGAGGGAGATGGAGGAAGGAGAGAGGGGAGAAGGTGGGAGGAGAGGAGGGAGGGGAGAAGGGAGGGGAGAAGGGATGGTGAAAAAAAACGACCTAATAGCGATAGGTCGTTGTGATGTATGTAAGAGGGGGGGGGACTTAGTGAGCGTATAGGACGTGGGAGTCATTATGGTTGAATATTTCCCAGTTATTCGATAGCGTCAGGGGTATGACCCGCTCTAAGTGATACGTTAGCAGCTTGTTTTGTCTGAAACGTATGGGAATAAATTCGAACATTTGGTCGGGGTCGAACTCTTTCAGCCAGCCCTGATATCTCTGCATTACTTCATCCATAGAATCTGGGTGAACCTCTACAGTCAAACCGTCGTACTGGAATGAGACGATGTTTTCCCGCATAGCAGGGCCAGATATAAAGCTCTGCATAATCCACTGCTCCCAGCCTTGAGCCATGTGTGCCAGCGCCTTGCCAGCGATTTTCATGTTGTTGAGACTTGGGCGCTTCTTACTAACCTTGCCTTTCTGTGCCTTGCGGTAGTCTTCATACCTAGCCTTATCTTCCATGTATTTGGCATAGTATTCTTTTGCCTCTTTCTTGAGGTGAAATGGACGGCCCAGCTTGTTCTTGATGATGACAGGAGTATTACATTTGTTCTTGTCATCAATCAGATTTTTAACTTTGTACTGACGCAGCCACTTCTCGCGCGCCTCCACTAACGGTTTGAGAAAGCCATCTTGAATAGCGTCTATTTGTTCTTGGGTAAACCTAAATGTTGTGTCATGCTTCTCCAACTCTCCGTTTGCAAGGAGGCGGAGATTTTTAAGTCTTGCTCCAAAGCAGAGTGAGTAGACAATCACCTTAAGTGCACGCTTGGGAACATCGTAATCCTTTGGACAGATATGCTTCCAGATAGAACCGCCATTGTGAATGATTGACTTAATCTTCTCCAGCAATTCGTCACATCCTAAAAGCTTGCACAAGATGATGAGCTGAGCGCATTTGAGATCCAACTCTAGCATCACATTATTGTCATTGCTTGGGCCAATAAGCAGCCAGCGTAGCTCCTTAGACAGGTTGAGTGGCCCTCCTATTGTGTGTATCCGCCCAGGCCCTTGTAGGTGCCAAGTAGCGTGATATTGTGGGCTGTACATAGTTACGTCCAGCCCACCTAGGGCAGAGCGAATGGATACCTTTTTTGCCCTGTTCCGCTCGGTTTGGTCCCTATGGCTGGTTAGCGTTACGAATTCCTCAATCCACCTATGTCCCATACGCTTGTATAGGTCAGCCTCAAACGTAAACGTGCAGTTTCTAAGGTATTCTATGGTGCCGAGTGTTTCTTTTGCTAAGCGGCTTTTTTCACGCGCCCAAGTATCACTATTAGGTGCTGGCTTACGACCAACACCTGTTGGTGGGCATTCTTCAGGCGCTAGGAGAATGTGCGCGTCGGGACCCATATCGTGATCAGTCTGCTCCACTGCGATGGCATACACCACTTTATCGATTAAAGTATGGGCTCCGCTTACGTCAAAGCCCCGGCAGACTACCTTGCTAATGTAGTCCCTTACCTCGATTAGCCCCTCACGTTCTAAAGCGGGTAGTATCTCACGGCTAATGGCACCCATCAAGCTCCTGAGATCACTTTTTTTATCATATTCGTCTGCATGAGTGCCTGTTAGCTGGCTGCAGATAATTTTCGTAGGAATCTCGGAAAAGTAAATATCGCCACTGCGCTGACGGTAATTCACATCCACTACCTTCATTAGAGCGAATGCAGTGCACACAAACCATTTGTTAGCTGCTAGCTCCTCCTGGCCTCTCTTTCTAAGCGCTTTTCTTAGGTCATAAGCCAGAGGCCGATGATACAAGTAGTCAAGCTGTTTATTAATCTGCTTCTGTGTCTTAGTAGGCAACTTTGCAAAAATCTCATCTAAGGTTTTACACACCTTTTCCGAGTTGGCCACTTTAGCGTCGTTTTCAGCTGTCGCCGCAATCTGATTCATGGTAGTATTAGGAGTGTTAGATGTGTTAGATGTGTTAGACGTGTTGGATGTGCTAGGCACGTTAAGCACCTTGGTTCTGTGTTCTTTGTCTTTGCTCTTGGATTTGAATTAGAGTCCCAAATCCGAATATTTGTTAAACCGCTGCTTCTCCCAAAGGTGGCGGTTTTGTTTTGACCTCTGAGGGGTTGGCTCCCAACCAACCTCCTCATACTGCGGAAAACTAGACCTCTCTTTCTGTGCAGATTAGTTATCTAACTGTGTGGAGGTCTCGAACTCATAAGTCACCTTGCAGCCCTCGCCCATCCTCTTCTCTAGCTCTTTGTGAATCGGCTGCAGCTCTTCGATGGTGAAAGGCAGGCCAGCGCGGGCAACCATCTTGAATATCTCTGCCCCGTTCTTGGTGGCGACCACTGTTGCCATTTGCAGGGTCTCCCTAACAATCTGGCGTATTTGCATTTCTTGGCTTTGTGCGCTTGACATGTCGATGCCCCTTTTGTTTTTTGGCTTGATTCTTCTCCCTTTTGTGGTGCCCGAATGCCGCTTACGGGTCTGGGGTTTGCTGTAGCGTTTAATCCTTCTTATCTGGGCTAGACTCAATCAAATCTGCGGGCGTACATTTCAGAATCTCGCAAATCTTATCCAGCATCTCGTTGAAGCCTCTAGCGCTTGGAATCTCGTCTGAGTTAGCCCAGTTGCTTACTGTCGTGCGCGACCGACCTAAGTGAATTGCCAACTGAGTCACTGAAACCTTTCTATCTGCCAGAGTTTGCCTTAACTTCCACTTAGCCATTGCGAGTCTCTTACTTGCTTTACTCTCTTAGTATCGCAGAAAAAAAGATCTACATGTGTGCAGTTAGAAGCGACATCTGCAAACCCTCAGTTTGCAAATGAACAGATTTTGTCCTGTTGCTTGTAGTACTCTATGTATAGAGACAAAAAGAGGAGACAGAACAATGCAATCCACCAAAACCGCACAGCAAATTTATGCCATCGTCCAAGGTTTGAACACGCTGGTGTTGGCAGGTAAGGTTAGGTTGAACCAAGCAAAGATTGACCAGCTCAACGTAGAACTAGATGCACTAGAAGCTGCAAAAAGCTAGATAAGTAGAGAGCTTTTTAAGCCCTGACTATATAGTCAGGGCTTTTTAGTGTCTGTAATTAGCGCACATCTAATACCTTTAGTTTTGGGAAACTACAAGAATCAAGAGTAGTAGAAACCCCTGAGATGACTGCTAAGCAGCAAGAACGGCGCGATGCCACCATTAAACTCTTTATCGCTTACATAAGAGGTTCCTCCCTGCGCCAACTTGCTCGCCGCGCAGGTATCACCTTTAGTGCTCTACGATATCGATTCAAGAGTCAGATTCATCCTGAGTACGCCACACTGGCACGCCGGGGTCTTTTCCTGATGATTAGGCAGTACCTAAACACCAAGAACCTTCACTCCAGGTACAAAGAGCAAATCGCTACCTGGTTCACGTCAAACCTAAACAGCATCATCGAGGCCGAACTTAAAAGCACCCGCACAATCCTGAGCGAGCGAAAGTTGAACGAGCTTACTCAGGCTGAGTGTGGGCACGCAGGTGACATGAGAGATCTTTTCTGGGAGGTTCAAGCGTGCTAGACACCACCATCAGACCTGAAGAAGCTTTTCTATATGTTGAGGCAGTCGCGCCCCGTCAGTGCCCCTACATCAACTTACACGAGCTGGAAGAGGCCCTAGAACTATACTTCGAGGGGCGGCTCAACTTTGTAGATGACAAGTACCTAGTAAATCTCTACAAAGAAGCCAACCAACTTATATCGGGTAAGCCTCTGTTGTCTGTCTTAGATGATGAGACGATGACTGATTCAATCAAACAGCTGCCTCTGGAACACCGGGCTGTCCTGCTGAGTTACTACTGCGATAGCTCCAAGGCCAACAACCTACTGAGTAAGTGGCTCCCTCGCGGCATGCGCCTAGATGACTACCAAAGTTACCTAATCGTAGATGCCATCAACGCCTTAGCTGAGGTGGTGC
This sequence comes from Pseudanabaena sp. FACHB-2040, assembly GCF_014696715.1. Classification (NCBI taxonomy): domain Bacteria; kingdom Bacillati; phylum Cyanobacteriota; class Cyanophyceae; order Pseudanabaenales; family Pseudanabaenaceae; genus Pseudanabaena; species Pseudanabaena sp. FACHB-2040. The sequence goes on along the minus strand of NZ_JACJQO010000004.1, from coordinate 125,751 downwards.
ACAAGCTACTCTAGAAACTGCACGCCTCTATATAAGTAGAGGCATATAAATCTCCTTTGGTTTTGGTGGACGCCGGAGCTTGATAGAATCAGGCTTCGGCTCCTTTTTGGGACTATAACGGACAAGTCGTACTCGAATCGGACTCAATTAGGACCTGAATGAGACATGGCACGCAAGAAGGCTAAGCAAGTACGCTACAGCCAACAAATCGTGGATAGGGTCTGCCGGTTGGTCAAAGAGGGTGCGGCTGACGATGAAGTCATCATCATCATAGGCTGTAGTAAGTCCACGTATTACCGCTGGTACAAAGATCACCCTGAGTTTGCTGCAGCTGTTGCTGAGGCTCGTAAAGGGTGGGAAGGCACACAGGATGTAGAAGTCAATAGAGTAGTTGATAAGCTCGCTCAGCGTCGTCTACAGGCTGAGGCATGGATAGACCAGGTACTCACTGGTACTGCTTACAAGGTGAAGCAGACCTTGGGTGCTCAAGGCGTTGTGATTAAAGAAGAGCGAGAGAGTATCATCCCTGATAAATGGTTGCTAGACCGTGTATTAGGTTCGACTGAGCCGGAACAGAAATTTGAATTGATTATTGGATTGGCTGACCCCGATTCCGAGGATGATAACGCAGCGGAGTAGGTATCGAGGTCAGCTGCTTATTTGCACACCTTGGTTAATGTTGCCCGTGATCTAATTAAGGATGAAGTAAGTCATCTGTATGTGCTCCTAATTCTGAACCCCCGCCCTTACTGGTTGGGGGTTTTTTGTTGTGCGTATAAATGCAATTACGACTCGACCTGCATAAAGCCCAGATGCGGGTGTTCAGCAGTCGTGCCAGGGCTAAGGTTGTAGTCGCTGGTCGCGGTCTGGGCAAATCCCGCCTACTCCTTACAACAGGTATAGCTAAGTGCCTTAGTTACCAGGGCACAATCGACCCGGTAAGCCCCCAGGTCGCAGCCATTCTGATGCCCACATTAAAGATGTGTCGCGGCATCCACTGGCAACCTCTGCTAAACATACTTGAGCAATGCCCGCTCGTTGCTGATATCAACAGGTCAGACTTCAGGATTAAGTTCAAGGGCAACAGACCCGACCTTATCCTACGAGGTGCTGATAATGGCGGGGATCGCTTGCGTGGTCTCAACCTTATCTGGGCAGGGCTAGACGAATATCAGGACTTCAGCCCTCTGGTATGGCCTGAGATTATCTTCCCGGCCCTGGCACGTAACGCTGACTGGGAGAGCCTGGTCATCGGTACACCTAAGGGTAGAAACACACACTTTTACAAGCTCCATGAGCAGGCAATTGCCACTCTGGGTTGGGATTACTTCCACTTCATCACTGCTGATAACCCCTTCTTCCCTAGGGAAAACCTGCAGCGTGCTGAGCAAGAGCTGCCACCCAAGGTTTACAGGCAGGAGTTTGAGGCGAGTTGGGAAGACTTCGATGGTCAAATCTTCGACCAGCTACAGCCACGCCATATCGTCAACGCCCCTGAAGCTTTCAGAGGTGTGTACCTCGGCCTGGACTGGGGTGATATTAACCCCGCTCTAGTTGTCATTGGCTTAACCCACCAGGGTGCCTACTACCTCCTAGACCACTGGCAGAATCGCTCAGAGGAGCCAGTTACTGAAGCTCACCTGCTGGATACCGCTGCTAAGCTGTGCCGCCAGTACAGCATTTACCGAGCCTATCTACCCGACGATCGCCCCGCCTCCGTGATGTCATTCCGCCGCTACGGCAAGTCATATAACTTACCCGGTCTACAGCGGGCCGTTCGGGTACAGCGATCCAAGCCTGGGGTGATGGAGCGGGCAACCATCATCAACTCGCTCTTCTACCAGAACAGACTGTACCTGACTGAGAAGACACGGCACCTATACGATGTGTTCGCCTCGTACCACCGTGCTAAGGACAAGGACGGCAATCTGCTGAATAAACCCGCCGATGGGCAGGACGACCACCCTATTGATGCTGCTGCGTATTGCATCGGCACCATCGAATACAAACACGGCGACCACGTTCTAGCTGCGTAGGACCATTAGGGAAGCTTACGGTTACGAAACTTGTTCATGAAATCTCGAACAAGCTCTAGACCTAGTTCCTTGTCGTCAAGTCCTAAACTGTCCGCGATTTTCTCAAATGCCTTTCGCTCAACGACAGTATCAAAGGTGATGTAAAGGGTTCGTGGGTCAGGGCTTGACGAGGAGACATACCACAACTCGTCACACTCATTCGATGTTCGTAGCTGTGCGATAAACAGACAACCGTTCACCTTAATTTCTCGATGCTCACAAGAGTCTTTGACTCTGCCACTGGCTGATTCTGATAAACGCATCCGAACTGATTCAGGACTACAAGGCAAACCATGTTTTACCAAGCTTGACAGGCTATCTTCCCAAATTTTGTCGAAGTGTTCAGTTGCCTGACCTGAATCGAGACTTTCGCGGGTATCAACATCAAAACCGAATACCTTCGACGGCCCCTTTCTAGCCATGTACGTCTTTGTCCAATCGTTCACGAACTCGATCTTCATCGCAGTTGCCTGGTGACTGCCAAACAGTCTAAGCCCTACCTAGTTGACACGCTATATGAGCGGCATTGGCTCACAGTTTCTTTACCGCTTAAAACATGACATACCCCACCCGCCTCACCCTCAAGCTGCTTCAGGCTGAGCACCCTACCTACACGGCCATGAAGTCGCACCTGGAGCGCATCTACCTCCTCACAGCTGGGGGTTGGCGGCTCCGAGATAGACTCCCTGAGTTCCTTAAGCAGCGGCCTGGTGAAGAGGATGCCATCTATGAGACCCGGCTAGACAAATTCTCCTACAGCAATGTGCTGGGTGGGGCACTCTCTCAGCTAGCCAGCAAGATTACCAATGGCACCGTACACCTCAGCAATGTACCCCCTGCTGCTGACATCTTCTGGCAATCCTTCCGTGAGAATAACAACGGCCAAGGGCGTACAGAGATTCAGCTGGTAGAGCAACTATTCGCTGAGGCACTGAAGTATAAGGTTGTCTACTGTCATGTTGACAAGCCTAAGAGCCCGGTCACGCCGCTTAATCGCGCACAGGAAGAAGCACTTGGTCTTACTCCTCATGTCGTCTTGTACCCTGCCGTCCAAATAACTAACTGGGGTGAGATCGAAGGTAAACTAACCTGGCTCAAGGTCTTTCAGATCATTGACGACACTAGCAATCCATTGGCACCCCCGCTGAAGCAGGCCCGCTGGACATTTATTGATGGTCAGTACATTGCCCGCTACGAGAGTTATGTCAAGTTGGGTAGCAATGGTCGCATCGTTGAGCTGCTAGACGCACAAGGCAAACCTCTACCTCCTACAGGTCAGCCTGAGCAAACCATCCCTCTCACCAGTTTGGTTCAGCATGGCTTCGGCGCACTGCCTGTTACACGCCTGGAACTGCCTGACGATAAATGGAGTAGCGATCAGGCCGTCAGCAAAGCAGAAGAGTCATTGCGGCTGGAATGTCACAGATACGACCTGCTGACTGCGGCATACCTGCAGCGCACCTACAAACCCATCCAGACCCCCGATGGTGACCTACCCAACACGTTCGTAGGCGACGGTGATAACTCAATCCCTACTGGCCTGCAGTATGTTCTGGAGCTAGACAAGTTTGAGTGGGCTGAGCCTAGGGGTGACATTGTCATTCACATTGATAAAGCTCTAGAACGGGCTGAGAAGCAAATCCGCACCATTCTGGGTGTTGGAGGCGCTTACGTACAGGAAAGCAAGGTCGAGTCCGGTGCGGCTAAGGAAATGGACTTTGAGATCGAGGATCAAAGGCTCAAGTCCTACGGCCACATACTGACCGACGCACTCCAAGACATCTACCAGCTCGTTGCCAAAGCTCAGGGCCAAGATGGCAGTCCCCTAGCGGTCTCTGGGTTAGACGAGTTTGGCAACAACCGCCTGGACGACCTACTCGACTCACTGACTAAGCTGCTGCTGATTGACATGGCTCAGCTGCAGAACTCGCTGACACCCACCCTGTTTGTGCTGGTGCGCGAGAGACTATTGGGCTTCTTAATGTCTAACCTTACCCCCGAGCAGAAAGAGGCCATCCAGCAAGAGCTGCGTGTTGTCCCTGTTGAAGTGTCCGTTGAGCCTGACGAGGAATAAACTATGCCAGCCAGCGGGATTGAGCTGATTAACATCACAGCGCCAAACGCTGCCCCTTTCTCAGCAGGCGTACTGTCATCCCTCAGTGACTTCAACGGTGTCACCACCCAAGTCAACGGTAGCGGCACAGCCCGAATCTACCGTAACCAGAGCACCAATAACGGAGCAGCAGGCTCATACGGCAAGAGTAATATCTTTGACCCCATCGACTTCTCTAACGGTCGGCTGCTGGTGTACTGGCTGAGCTTAAGCTCTTTGAGTCTGCTGCGATCGCCAAACTTCATGTCGGTGGCTGTGGGTAGTGGAACAGCTAACTGGAAGAGATGGGTAGTAGCCACATCAACCACTCCTACCATCTACCAAGGGGCTAACTGGGTTCCTATCCTTATAGACCCTGCTCAACCCGCTGATGCTTCGGCAGGTACTCTCGTCACCTCAGCCATTGATCGGGTAGAGCTTTCATTCCAGATTGATGCAGCCACCAGCTACACCGTTAGCTCTGGCCGACTCTATACCTACGACGTGGCTTGGACGGGCGGTACTGCAGCAGCCCCTGGTAGTGCTGAAGATATCAGAGCTTACATCGCGTCCATATGGACCACAAACATCAACCCCAACACCCCACCTGTCACGCTGCTGGATGACGGTATCATCCGGTTTCGTAACAGGATTAGAGTTGGTGATGGCACAACTCCGACTTTCTTCACTGAGCGCACCAAGACAATCCTGTTTTCTGACCCTACAGCTGACCCGTTCTCTAAAACTGCTATCAACCCTCGTAAGGGGATAAATATTAGAGGTCTAGGTGGGGGTGCTGTTCTATTTGATGCCTGCACATTACAGTCATCGGTTGATTGGGAAATTAACCTAGCAACCGAAGCTGCTACATTCTCTAGCTGCATCATCAACAGGTGTGCGGTTGTATCGACAGTAGGGCGGCCTCTCTTTGATGAGTGCCAACTAGTCAGCCCTAGGCAGATAACGGCTACTAACCTAAATCTTGTTGGCAGCTCCATCAAGACACCCACCCAGACTCCTGCCTTGGTCGCAGCAGCTGCAGATGCCCCGTTCGTCAATGACATCAACATCACGGGTGCAAACGTAGCTAGCCGCATCTCCTTCACACCGGGGCAAGACCTATCGGTGATGCAGATCACATATAGTCAGAACACCCGAGATGTTGAGCTGAACCCTCTATCTGCCGGTGTGGCCACAACCAACTTCACTGGTCTGAGACGCGCAAGCCAGTTAAGGCTAGACAACATCACCAACCGCAATATCTCTGTCAAGGTGGCGACGGCTCAGACCACACTTGTTCAAACTCCAACAACAGGTGGAGGTTCAGTTGCCGTCGTTGCTGATGCTATTGCGCTAACCGCGCCCAACCTCCCTGATGGCACTCACTACCTAATCAGGTATAGAGACGGTGACCTAGCTGAGTTAGCCATTGGATACGTCACAGGTGGCTCAGGGCTGGTCTACAACCTACCTCCAGCTAACAACAACAGACTGGTGGAGCTGCTGGCTATCCATGTCACCTCCACGCCTCTGTACGCCTCTGAGCTATTCCGCTTCACCTTTAGAAATAACGGTAGTCCTGTTAGCGCTGAAGGCTCCCTAACGGCTTACCCTTTCTACGGCAGATTCGGTGTTGACGGTCTATCTGCTGCCATAACCAGCAAGTTCACCTTCGACAACCCAAGCCTGCAGGTAGACGCTACTGAGGTAGATGGCTTTCTCACTGCCAAAGAACCTCACGCCTTTCTGTTCGGCCAGCTGCAGACCAACGATAACGCCCTCAGACTTGGCTACCTACCCATCCAGGCGTTCACTGATGTGGGTTATGTCGTCAGGAACAACTGGAAGGTGGAGAATCAGAGCACTATCACCCCCTTGCTAATCACCGAGGGTTATTACGTTGATGAAGCAGGTCAGCCTTATAACCCCTGTGCTCCTGCATTAGGCGGCAAGCAGTCTACCAGCATCTTCTTTGAACCCAGCCATACGTTAACTGTCAATGTTACGGGTGGTTCTGGCGGCACTGGCAGCACTGATTTAACCCCCGTCCTCAACGCGATCGCATCAGTCAACACAGTGCTAGGTAACAAGATTGACACGGTGGGGACGGCTGTTGGCGCGGTCGCAACCAACGTGATCTCAATCAACAGCAGACTGCCCGCCACCCCTGCAGCTAAGGCCGATGTTCAAGTCACAGTTGCCCCAACCGCAGTAACAGTCAACCCAACCCCGGTCACGGTGTCACCCACCCCGCTGACTGTAAATCCGACGCCTGTAACAGTGGAGGGTGGATTCACTGCAGAGGCTAAGGCAGCACTGGATGCTATTAACAGCCGACTGCCAAACCAACCTGCTGCTGTGAGTGATATCCAGGTTACTGTCACACCTCCTGCAGTTACGGTAAACCCAACGGCTGTGACGGTTAACCCCACACCAGTAGTCGTCCAAGGCGGCTTTACCTCTGAGAACGCGGCTCTACTAGCCTCTATCAAATCTGACAGCACAATCGCCAGGGCTGGAGTAGTCGGTGAGCAGGTAGTTAATGAGGCGAACAAAACCGCCACCCTCTATGACGGCCAGGGTAATGTCGTTGTTGTCTTCGACCTTAAAGACCAGTTCGGCCAACCCGCTGTTGAGCGTGTCTACAGACGTGTACCGAGGGCATAGGCTGTGTTCCAGTCGTTCATCAACACAGATGGCATAGCCTCTGTGCTTGCCCTCTCAGGCCCATTTGCGCTGGCTGAGCTGATTGCGGTCTGCCCACCTAAGTTACTGGCCTCCGTACTCCAGTCAGACTTGGTGGCTGAGCTACTAACCGCTGACTGCTTCACTGACTCAGACCCATCTGTCGAGTTAGAAGCGTTTGTAGCCGACGCCTCGACTTGGGCAGATGCGAACACGCCCACCTTAGAGATGTGTGGCTGCGATTAATACCCCCCTCTGATTTGGAAACACGGCGTGACACCCTTACACAACAGCATCCAACTAGCTGCCTCAGACATCCCCATTCAAGCCACCATCACAAGCACAGTTATCGACCTAAAAGATTGCAATGTAGTCTTCCAGGTTTATAACAGCGCTAAGCAGCAGGTGGCGAATTACTCAGTAGAGAGCAACAACCTAACCCTCAAGACCAACACGAATTCCAGGCTGGTGATCGTCGGCGCAATCCCAGGCAGCATCACACGCGGCTGGAAAGGTGTCTACGACTATCGCTGGGTACTTTACCCCACAGGCGGCGGCACCATCTACACCCGAGCCTACGAAGGCAGCTTCACAGTTCAGCAGAGTAAGCTACCGCCCCTTTAATCACAGTCACTGAAAAACTCTTCCTCCCCACCTGACGCCCTAAACAACTCATGAGCCGTTTCAATAGCGTCGTTATCGTAGTAATACCTGTCAGAGCTGCGGGTCGGTCTAGAAACCTTGGAGGGTTTGATAACTGCTTTTATAGGGGAACCGCCCCTGCTCATCTCAGTCTTGCAGTGAAAGCATATGAATTTTTGGGTGTTTCTTAGCGGATACTCCTCTCCATACCAAGTCCTCTTAGAACACGACTGGCATACGATGTTGAGTTCCATATGAATCTTCCTAATATTAGTAGCTAAGTTTAAGCAGACGCCCCTCATATCACAGCAGATTAGGTGGCTTTAAGGCTGACAGAACCCGCTCATTCCCCGTTGACACCTACCTCTGTTAAGGTTCTCCTGCTGCCTTCTAACTTTTTCGTAGGACCTTCGAGTTGCACTACCGCCACTACCTTGGTTTTGAGCAGGTCCCTTGCTGCACTGTCCAGCAATTAAAAAAACCAATAGAAGCAATCCAGCCGCTTTTAAGATACTCATCTTGGACTCTCGTGTAAGTCTGCCATCTGGCTAAAGGAACTTACTAAGAGCCTTAGCTGAAGCAGGAAGCTTTGTGAGCTTTTTACCGTTTCAACACAGTCAGGCCCCCACTGGATAAGGGGCATTACAAATGCCAGACAAAAGCCACCCCGGACTACTGCAGCCAGGGTGGCTTTGCTTTGCCATGCAGAAAAATCCCTTACCCGGACAACTCCAATGACAACGATGCCCGAAGACACCCAACAAACCACTGATGCCCCTGTTACCCTGGCCCAGCTGACCCAGTTACTCACAGGTTTTAAGCAGGAAGTGCTCAACGAGGTGAATACCGCTAACGCTGGTGCCGTCGCCTCTATGAAAAAGTCACTCCAGAAAACCCTTGAGCAGCAACAGCCCCCGGCCCAGGTACAACCCGAGGTCGAATCCTCTGCTGAAGACGGCAACAGTCAGAAGCTGACCCTCAAAGCCCTCCAAACTCAGCTAGCACAGATGCAAGCTGAACGGGACCAGGAGCGGAAAGATGCCTTCATTGCTAAACGGGGTTCTGCCCTGACTCAAGCTATTGCTGCGAGCGGTGCCCTCAATCAGAAAGCACTTTATAAGTTGCTGCAGGTTGAGTACGGTGACGCGGTTAAAGAAGAGCAAGGCGCGTGGTTTGTAGCACGTAGTGAAGATGAAGTCGTGCCTCTTGAAAAAGCAGTAGCCGCCTATCTAGCTACCGACGAGGGCCACTTTTTCCTACCTCCTTCTGGCGTACAGGGCAGTGGCAGCACCGAGACGAAAGGTGCGCCCACCACCGGCAAACCTGAGTACAGCTCTCGCTTAGAGAAAATGACCGCTGAACTCAAAAGCGGTGAGGCGAAAATCGCATTCTAGTTTTTCTAATCACTTACCCCTTCACAACGAAACATGCCTAATAATTACGCTCCCGCTGATTTGCTCGCCGCTGTGGCCGAGCAAGAACTGGCTGAAACCCGGCTAACCGAGACTCCCCTACTAGGTGTTATGGCTGGCCGCGCTCAACTGACCCGTCAACGTCCTATTGAATGGGCCGCTCGCCTGACCGATGCCGCTGCTGGTGGTCGTGCCCTAGCTGGCGCTCTGGCTGATGACACCGCTGGCTCTCTAGGTGAAGCTACTCTCACCATCCCTGACTACTTCTTCAAGTACCAGATGAATGTCAAGCGGCGCGACTTGATCGAAGCTGCTGCTACTGGTCGTGTTGATGCTGTACGCGCAGCTGTGGGTACTGAAGTTACCGACGCTCTGCGGGCTATCACCCAAGAGATCAATAAGGTTCTCTACGTCGGCTCTGGTGTGGCCAACACCGCTAACTACGGTGTGTTCGGCATGAATGCGATTGCTACCCAAACCGGCACCTACGCTGGTATCTCTCGCACCACCTACCCCCGCTGGAAGTGCATCTTGAAGACCGGCGCTACAGCTGGCACTGCTCAGGCTCTGACTGTGGACCGCGTTACCGCACTGCTGCGCGATCGTCGTAAGGCTGGCGCTACTGCTGCTCGTAACAACGGTGCGAACCTCATCATCGTCACCTCCGACGAGATCGAACAGGACGTACTACGTAAGCTGTATCAGGCAGAAACCCAGGTCAATGCTGACTACGCCAACATGGTGGCCAACATCGCTCCCTACGCTGGGTATGCCGTGAAGGGCATCCCCGTCGTCTCCGACGTTGTGGACGCTGTGGCTAACAAGGCTTACTTCATCGACCCCAGCAAGATGGGGCTGTACGTCTTCGATGAAGAGGGCGCTCCTGGTGTGGACAACAGCCGCCAGAGCTTCTTCTCCTACCAGGGTCTGAAGTTCCGCCTAGCTGATGTGTCTGTGGGCCACCCCGACATCTTCCAGGCTGAAATCTCTATCTCCCTACAGCTGAAGGCTCACGATCCGATTCAGAGCCTGTCTGTAATGCAGGACATCTCTAACACCATCTAGAGCTTAGGGGCTAGGTGAGTCTGGCCCCTAGAAACTCTACTAAGAGGGAGTGACATGACAACACTTGATGAGGAGCAGCGCGAGCAGATACTACTCGCGCTCGGCTACCCCGATGACTTAAATCGGCCTAACTACTTGTCGCGGCTGACGCTGGACTATACAGACCTCACCATCGAGCGCATTGATGCAATTTTCGATGAGCTGAAGGTAATTGACGGCCAACTCACCGAGGCACGCTCTAGTTCTATGGCTGCAGCTACTGGGCGTACCCAACTCCAGTGGGGCCAGCACGTTATGCACCTGCGTGGCGACGGGCATAATCTGCTGCGTGAATTGGCAATACGCGCTGGCATCCCACTGCACTGGAGTAAATACTCTCAGGGCCAAACCCGACATACAGTTCAGTACCAATAATGAAAGTCACATTTTCTGCATCAGGTCCCTTGCATAACAACCCTGACAAGAATCTCCGGCACGCTGTATCAGGTGCTCTGGATGACACGATGAGTTACGCCAAGGGACTGGTGCAGGCTGTGACTCCGGTACGAACTGGGAATCTAAGGCGTGGCTGGGAAACCCGACATGAGGGCTGGGACACCTTTTCATTCAATAACCCTGTTATCTACGCACCTTATGTCGAGAAGCGCCTGGGTATGGTCAGCCGCTCGCAGCAGCAGATTCAAAGACACCTAGGCAATCAGCTGGGCCAGCACATCGAACAGGAGCTTAACTAGGTGTCCTTATTTGACAAGCTCGCAGCAATTGAAGATATTGGGGCCAAGATTGAGACCCGGCTGGGTGTGCCGCAAAGACGCTACCTGCTAGTCCGACATCATGGCGTAGACGAACAGAAGCGACCCACCCTCACTGATTATCTGATTCTTCCCAAGCCACTTATCAACACAGCCTCACCTCGCCTGATCGGCCTGCTAATTGGGAATGAGGAGCAAGGTGTAAGCGTCTCCAGTACTGATTTAACGGCTGAGTTCTCTCGGGTCACACCCTATGAGTGGTTGGTGCGCCCAGATAGTAAGCGTGTCACTGCTGTCGTTGACCCTTCTGTTCAGACGTTCTCAGACGGTTCTGTAGCAGTGGAATATACCAACCCTGTGACTAAGCAGCTGGCGGGCGGCACCCCCTGTCGGATTATCCAGGTTGGTACGTCTGACCCCACGCTGTGGAAGCTCATCTTGCGGAGAGATAAAGACTAATGTCAAATATCCAAACCGTCAGACAGCGTCTCCAGTCGTGGATAACAGGGCTAGTTCGCATTGACGCCTTTGACGCTGACCCGCCTAAGGCACTTCTGAGCCCCAGCAGCACAGAGCAGAGTCTTCGCCCAGCCAACACATGTATTGCCTACCCAGTTAAAGACCTGGTCTACGAGCGTACTGATTTGCAGGGCATCTGTGGGCGTGGACGTTTCGCCTACTCCATTGCTTACAGATATCCGGGTGAACTAACCCTAGACGAAATTCCCATACAGAAGCTAGAGGGCGTAGTTCAGTACCTACAAGGTATGTCACTGCTGGGTTTAGCCGGGTCTGGTGGCATTAAACACGTTGAGCCGGATGCAGAAGAGTTTCCTATTCAGCTAGAGCGCGACGGCACTGACCAGGATGACTGGCTGGTGTACTGCAATCTTGCGCTGCTCATTGAGTTCAACCTTACAGATTTTGACCTAGACCCTGACTTCGGTCCAGCACCGGAGCAGCCTGTGGGTATTGACCAGCTGACGATCGCGGTTAACAGGGCTGAGGTGGGTTTCGACGCTGATGTCCCCGCTGACTACACCCTAGACACCGAGATTGTTATCACCCGCCCACAGCCATAGTCAGCGACACACAGCCCAATAGCTAGACGACTAACTTAAGGAATTCAAGATGACGAACATTCTTACCGCGTTCGCTAATTTCACGCGCCCTGGGGTCCGCGTTGTAGAAACCACCGCTGGCTACCGTGTTCTAGAGATTGCCAGCTTCCAAGCTGTGTATATGATTGGCTCTGCCACTACTGGCAACTTTCTAGAACCTACCTTGGTGCGCTCTCTAGAAGACTTCACCAACCAGTTTGGCTCTTCTACTTCAGAAGCAGCTGTCAAACTCTACTTCCGCAATGACCGCAGCGGCCTGCTTTACTTCATCCGTACACCTATTGCTGCTGAGTACACCGTTACGGTAGACACCGCTGGTGCGGGCACCTACGGCGTCGATATCAATGGTGTTGAAGTCGAGGCTACTGCTGTCGCCGCTGACACCCCCGCGAGTATCGCATCTCTTCTGATTCAGGGCATCAACACCTCTGCTGCTGCATCTGCTGTAACTGCTGTAGCGGGCATGACGGCTAACCAGCTGTTGATTCGTCAGGATAACCCGCTAGGTACCATGCCTACGGTGACCCTAGACGAGAACGCAGCGCGTATGACGCTGACAACCAGCACGCCTATAGTTCCTAAGGCAGCTGACTACGTCTACGCCATTGAGAACACCTTTGACTACGAAGAAGATTGGGCACAAGGATTCCTGATTGCACCTCAGGCATTCCAGCTGCTGCCCCAGGCTACCGATCGTCTGGCAGTGGGTAATGCCATGCACGCCTTAGCTGCTGAAGAGGGTTTTGACTGGGTAGCTTTGGTAGACTGCGGTCCCGCTGTTGATACCGTTGCTGAGGCTCAGACAGACGGGCAGCAGTACGTCTCGCCTCAAGGTCATACCTTTTACTACGCACCTTACGTAACCGACCTGGATGATGTGGTTGTACCCGCGTCACCTGCGATCGCAGGTCTAGCTACTAAGCGATTTAAGGAAGAGGGTTTCCACCAGCCTATTGCGGGTGCTAAGTACCCACTTCAGGGTGTGAAAGACGTAACCCACCGCTTCAACAACCAAGACCAGAGTGTTCTGAACCCGCTGGGCATCAACTTGGTGCGCTACCTACGCAATAAAGGCGTAGTCAGCTGGGCCATGCGGACCCGTAGTGCAGATGCCTTCTACACCTTCGGTGTCACCCGTGTGATTATGAACGTGCTGAATGGCACGCTGCGTCGGGGCTTCGACTTCGACCTCTTCAACAGCATCGACGGCCAGGGTGTGCTGCTGAGCCGTATTGAGGAGACTGCACGCGCTGTCTGCCGCCGCATGTGGATTGGTAAGGCCCTGTTTGGTAACTCCGAAGAGGATGCATTCGAGGTTCGCTGCAACTTCGAGAACAACCTCTCTGACGAGCTGGAAAGAGGGAATGTGCTGCTTGAGGTGTATGCCGCCCCCAGCCCCGCAGTAGAACGCATTTTGATTAACACCATCAGGGTCCCCGTGGGGCAGGTGCAGTCGGCCGCTGCCGCCGGTCAAATCACAGCTAACTAACCTACCTAATCTATTCAGGAGTCATTTGATATGTCAGTCCGCCTCCAAAATACCAATCCGATAACTACAGCAGACAGCCTCATTACAATCGCAGGGTTGCCAAATTATTGGTCCGAATTTTCAGGGGTGAAAGAAACCATCTCCCGTCCCACCTACAGCGACGGGCTCAGCAACGTCAAGCGTAAGGCTGCATCAGGTTCTACAGAGTACGCCGACATCACCATTTCCAAAGCCTTTGATCCTGAGCAAGACGACACCATCTTGACCTGGATTAAAGAGGCCAAAGCCAGTCTCGACACTTTCGATGTGACCGTTCGCCCCGTCCGACGCGCCAACGGCATTGAGCAGCGCGGCACCAAAGCCTGGAGTCTCTCTGGTTGCCGAGTCAAAGAATATGAGGTGATGTCCGGCATGGACACCGCCGCAGGTGACCAAGTAGCCAAGCTTACCGTCACCCTAACTGTCGAGTCGGCTAGCTGGGCATAACCCTCCCGATTCTAGATAAATCTATTGGCTTCTATTTGTAGCTTTTAGGTTTATCTAGCTTCTATTTAGATCTAATAAAACCTATTAGATCTAAATAGAAGCAAATAGATTTATCCAGCATCTAATAGGTCAGGCAATCCAATGGCACACATCCAGAAAAAAGTACCTCAGGCCCCTAAACCTGCGGCTGCACCTGAGCCCGAGCAGGAGCAGAAACCCCCGACCGCTACCCCAGCTGCACCTGAACCCGAGCAGGAGGGCTACACCGTCCAGCACGATGAAGAAGCTGGCACCGTCACCTTTGCTTTGTTAGACGGCACTGAGTACACCATCAAAGAACCCAAGGCCAAGGCATTCCTGCTAATGCAGGGCTGGTATGCCAAAGCCCCCTCCGAGTACCAGTCTGATGCCTTCGCCACGGTAAAGCTGGTTCACGGCTGCATCCAAGGTGACAAGCCTGGATTTGACGCCTTTGTTGACGCCCTAGAACTGGAAGATATGGAGAGGCTGGGCGCGGCCCTGAGCTGCTTTCGAGGTCTCGGTGAGAGAGTTAAACGAATGTCTGCAGTTCAACGTGCAGGGGCGGGCGTTCAGGGCTAACGACCTTTACGAGATGGCTCTGTTGGCCTGCGGTGGCCACATAAACTCTGGCTACTTTGAGTTACTAGAGCTGCAGGTGTCAGAGCTTATTTATCACCTGGAGGTCGTACAGGCGGTGCAGACACGCATTCACAAAGATAAGGAAAAGCCTCAATGGGGCGAAGATTTGGAGTGGGAATAGATGGCCGGTAACCAGGTCAAGACAACCGTCACAGTTGACGCCTCTCAAGCTAAGAGAGCCTTTGAGAGTATCGGGGGCATGCTGCGCGGGAATGTCTTCGCAGCTAATCTAATGTCTAGTGCTGTCACGGGTGCTATGGGTGCGGCGACTGCTGCTGTAGGCAAGTTGGTGGATGGGCTAAAACAGTCTGTCAACATCCAGCAAGAGAATGTCGCAGTCGCTGGCGACTTCATGAAGCTGACGGGTAAGAGCTTCAATGAGGCCACCCAATTCGTAGATGGCTTCTCTGAAAAGATGGCCAAGGTCGCAGCAGCTCTACCTGGTGAAACGGCACAGTACGTGAAACTGGGTAAGGGCATCATGGACAACCTAGTACCCGCATTCAAGAACCTAGACGGCACCCTAAACAATGCTGATTTTAGTAAGGCACTAGAGAACATCAGCCGCGATGCTACCTTCCGAGCTGTCAACAGTGGGGTGGATGTTAGCCTCGCCAGCTTAGGTATCAGTAAGTTTCTAGGCGGTGCCTCATTAGCTAGTCTGCAGCAGCTTAAGTTTTTTGAGGCGTCTCCAGCCGTTTTAGCAGCACTGGAGCAAGAAGCTGCTGCCCTCGGTAAAGATATCAAAGACCTATCCCAGCGTGAGCGTGCTGAGGTTCTACAGAAGGCACTAGCCGTTCCTGACGAAGTTATCAAGGCCAGCACCGAGACTATCAATGGTATGGTCGCTAGCTTCCAATCGATGCTGCTCGACCCTCAGACCGGCGTCTTTGGCCTAATGCGCGACCTATCTAAGGATGCGGGCAACCAAACTGTCATTACTCAGCTCACAGATACCCTGAAGCTCCTCCTGGGTGATAACGGCATCTTCTCTCAGTTGTCTGCGATCGCATCTGAGGCGGGCATCACCATAGACCCGATGCTGGCTCTATTTAACTGGCTGGATGGTTTTAACAGCTGGCTAAGCAATGTCAACCAATTACTCGGCATGGGAGCTATCAACATAGACCCTGACATGCTGGGTGAACGGCTGAGTGGTTGGTTTAACAACGCTCTAGACGCCCTGGGTAATGTTGACTACGGCGGGCTTGGGGGTAAGGTGGGTAACTTCCTGGCCACCATCATCAATGAAGCTGCTGACTTCATCAATCAGATAGACACGATGCAGCTAATCACCGTCACAGGCCAGATGCTGCTGGGTGCGATCAACATGCTGGGCTTGGCCTTTGAGCAACTTCAATGGGGTGACTTCGCAGGGGCTGCTCTGAAGCTCATCAGCGGTCTCGTCCTAGGTAGCCTAACTGCAGCATTCTTAGGCAGTATCGGACTCATCCCGCTGGCCGTCACCGCTGCAATAGTTGGTCTTGTATCTGTCATCGTCCGTAACTGGGACACGATCAAGGGCTTCTGGGTGGGCCAGTGGAATAACGTCATGTCGGCCATCTCAGGATTCCTTCAGGCTGTTGGCAACAGCATCCGCAGCGCCTGGAACGCTATACCCGACTTCGCAAAGAGCGCAGGCTCGGCGGCTGTGAACATGGTGCCGGGTGCGGGGATAGCCAGAGTAGCAATCGGCTCCCGCTATGGCGGCTACATCCCTAATGCTGACGCTGGGATGATTGGGGGTTTGCTATCTGCGGCTGTGCGTGAGGGGCAGAACATGCCCTCTGGTGCAGGTCTGGTGATGGCCAACAGTTCTGAAGCGATTCTCAACCGTAGGCAGCAGGCCGCACTGGCTAATAGTTTGATGGCACCAAGAGGTGGCGGACTGTCTATTGATAACATCACCATCAACGCTAATACCGACAACCCACGGGAGTTAGCCCAGCAGGTAATAGCTGCAATTGCTGATGAGTGGAGTCGTTACGGCCAGTCCCGGCTTGGACTTGCTTGATAAGCTATGGGAGGCAATATGTACTACAGTCACTCCTCCCTAAGCTAGCGGGCTTGGCTTTAAGATGCAATTCAGCACTCTAACTGAAAAACAGAAGAATACTCTCATATGGATTGTAGAGAGAGTTCGCGCTGGAGCACTTCAAGAAGAGAGAATTACATGGGTTTTGTTTTCAGGAGAGTCCTGCCATATCCAGGGCTATGGAGGATCAATTCCTAAAATAAGATCCTCTACTCTGGATGCGTTGATAGAGCATGAGCTGCTGGTTTGTAGTCTCCGTAGTTATGTGCAATATGACTTGGCCTTGAACTATCTCTCCTACCAAGCTGTAGATACTAATTTTGGTAATCTTGAGTTGCTTAGTTCGTCTCGTTTAGTACCGCCTAAGTTGATGGAACACTTAGACCCAGAGCTGTGGGAGAGAATCCGCTTCGCTATTAGCGCTGGGGATGACCCTACAGCATGGGATCAGGCAATACGCCAAGCCACAACTGTTTTAGAAGAGAGGTTACGTAGATTAGGCAATATTGATGCCATTAACCCTACTTCTACTGGCGACAAGATTGTGAACAAGCTTTTTGAGAAGGATGGGCCTTGGGGCAAACAGCTAAACGGTAAACATCAAGCATATCGGGATTTATATGCAGGTATGATTGGCGTCTTTCGTAATTCTTATGCTCATCGATTCATGGACCCATCACCTGAAGAGGGTGCAGCAATTATGCTCTTCATCGACCTGCTTCTCAAGAAGCTAGATGAACTGACAGAGGCTAAGGAAGAATAAATCACGTTTACGATTGCGCGCCGAATAGATAGAATCGCGCGCTCAGTCAGAACTTGCCCCAGTCTCCTAGGATAGGAGCAAGCTTTGACAATTCGCATGAGAAACCTTTCCGTTAAAGTTTGTGCCATCGTAGACGCTCACGAAATGGCCAACCGTAGGATAATTCAGACTTTTACAGGGACCATCTCCAGCGGAGTCTTTGAAGAGGACTTCATTCAATTAGGAGAGATCTCTGGGGTTCGCTTCTCGGGTCAAATTGACGAAGTTGTCAATTGGGCGGATATAAGAGGTGACGATATTTATATAGCGGCTGAGTGGCTGGCAAATCACCCTGACCCTGACGAGATAGAGATGGCGTTAAATTATGGTTGCCTGTACATAGAGAACGTGTTTATAGAGCCAGAGTGGCGCGGCAAATTTAACGTCCTGAAGGCAGTAGCTACTTACATCGATGTTGTCGTTAATGATGGCTTTGTATTCCTTATGCCGTGCCCCTGGAAATTTGAAGGTACTGATGAAGAGAAAGCTCGTCAGTGTGTTAGGTTACGGCACCTATGGAAAAAACTGGGAATGAAAAACTACGACGAGGAAGCTAATATCCTCTGGAGTTATGTTTGGCAGTCTCCTGAGTGGCTAGCTGGTGAATAGTGTTCAAGGTTAAATCAGTCTCCCTACACCGCCTCTAAACAGGGGCGGCTTTTTTATGGCTAACCCTCAAGTTCTCAACCAGCTTCAGACCGCTGACCGTGCTGTTGATATCTACGCCCAGCTCATCGACTTAAACGGCACTGTCGCCTACAACTTCCTCTACAACCCCGAGTCTAAGCGCTACAGCCGGAACGCACAGTACGGCGAAGCTGCCACTGGTGTCACTTCTGTCCCGGCACAAAACTATCTCTACACCAAGGGTCGCACCCTAGAGCTGCCTGACCTGCTGATGGAGTCCTACGCAGCGGGTAAATCTCTACGACAGTTAATCGAAGGGCTGGAGCAGCTGCTAATCGCTGACCCCGCAACCTTCACACCCAAGCCAGTGTTATTTATCTGGGGCACTGAGCGATTCGGGCCTGCGGTAGTCACCAACATAGATTGGTCGGAGACAGCTTGGTTAGGAGGTGAACCTGCTGAGGCACGGGTAAGCCTCTCTTTGCTACAGATTCCTGAGGCAGAAACACCCACATCCACCGTCGCAGCCCCTACGGGTAACGTCGCCCTAACCGATCGTCAACGCGCTGATGCCAGAGGTCAGGCGGGTAGCTGGCTCAACCAGAACCTTACCCGTCTAAACCCCCAAGTGCGCGAGGCGGTGCAGGCCAGCAGGTTCAGATACCTAACCAATGAACAAGGTGAAGTCACCATCACAGATGCCACTGGCAAGCCTATTGGGGTTGCGGGTGTGTGGGACGGATTCACATGGAAACCTAGCAGCGAGCTACTGCAATGAGCACTCAGCCCCTAAACCGGCAATACACCTTGTCATCTGGTGACAGCCTAGACCTGATAGCCCACCAGCTGCTGGGTGACCAATCAAACTGGCGTGAACTGGCCGATATCAACGACATAGATATCTTTGAGCAGCTGCCTATCGGCCAGTCAATTCAGATCCCCACGCAGGAACAGGTAGGTGAGCTGGTAGCCCAAGCCCAGGCTCAAATCCAGCAGACCGTTACTTCTACCTTGGAGAGCGTGACGCAACAGCTGAACCTTTCAGGGATTAAACAACCAGAGGCTGCGGGCGAGTACAACCTCATCTCTTGGATTCTCTAATGACTCGACTTCTAGCTCCATATGCCAGGGTCACGATCGGCGGCGACACATTTACCTGGGGTGATGGCTATGTCAAAAGCGTCGAGGTCACCCTAGGTGAGGGGCAGAATAGCTCTAGCTGCCGTCTGGCTATCTACGATCCAGGTCGTAAGTTCGCAGATAAGTACTTTGCCTACATCGAGGAGATACAGGGTCTAGAGCCTCTAAGGGTACCCCAGAGCCAGACACGCTCTACAGGTACAACTGGTACGTCCACAGGCGCACAGGGCACGTCTACGGGTGACCTGAATGCCAACATGAAGGCAGTTTTAGACTTAATCGCATGGGCCGAAGGGGCTAACTACAACACATTATTCGGCGGCAGCACCTTCAGCAGTTTTGCTGACCACCCTCGGCGTGTGATTCGTAGGAGTGGGTTCAGTTCATCCGCTGCTGGTCGTTACCAGGCTCTAGAGACCACCTGGGATGAGGTCAAAAATCAACTTAACCTCCCCGACTTCACACCCCAGAGCCAAGACCGCTTTGCTATCAAGCGTATTGAGTTTAGAGGCGCGACGGCAGATGTAGCCAACGCCAACTGGCCCGCCCTACTGGACAAAATCTCATGGGAATGGGCATCACTCCCCACCTCCACAGGGAGCTTCAGATACTCAGGTCAGGGCACCAAAACACCTCAGCAGTGTTATGACTTCCTAAATGCTCGTCTAGGCTCCTACGACCCAGGTAAAGAAGAGCAGCAGGCAGCAACCGACTCTGTTCAAACCACAACAGCTGTGACTCCAGAGCAGCAAGCCTCCCGGCAGAAAGCACTAGCAGGGTCACAAATCACAGTAGAGCTGGGATTCAACGGGAAGCTGCTGGTGGCCTACTCTTTCCTACACACTAGCCTTGAGTACTCTATGTACGACCACGACACTCTGGTGTTTGGGGGCCAAGCTGCAGTGTGGGTTCTGACGCAACGGAAGCGTAATACAGCCTATACCAACGTCACATTCAAACAGGTCGCTGAGAAGATATGTGCCGCTTACGGTCTAACTCTGGATATGCCCAACGACGGGCCTAAGTACGAGTACTTTCCCCAGCGCGGCCAGACGGACTATGAGGCTCTGTTGATCGAGGCACGGCGTATCGGCTACAGGGTCAAGTGCCGGGGCAACACACTATCTATCAAGCCTAGAGAGGCGGGTAAAGATGCTTTTACCCTTGAGTTTGGCGATAATCTCGGTCTCTCGTTTACGGTTAAGCACCAAGCCCAGTCGGATTCCAGCGGTGGTGCCCGTAGTAGCGAACCATCGCAGCAAACCTCAACAGGACAGAGAAAGGTAATACTCGACCCCGACACTGGGGAGCAGAAAGTTATTCAGCCTGAGAGTCCAGTGGGTGCGGGGCAGGGGCCTGAACAGTCCACAACCGGGGCGTCCACAGTGGCTCTAGCTCCTCGCACTGATGGAGCTACTACTGAGGCGGACGCTGCTAGACGGGAGAGCGAACTACGAATTAAGGGCATTATCGCGGACTGGCAAGCCCCGACTACCCCCGAGCTGCTGCTTCTAGACCCAGATAGTTTGCTGCGGACTGTGGGGGTCACCAAGACACTCGATCGGGTGTGGGTAATTGACACAATCACTCATCAGCTCGATGTAAGCAGCGGGTTTAGCAGCAGCGGCACCTGCTACACACCGTTAAAGAATAAGTACCCTCAGCCACCTCCGCAGGCCCCTACTGCGGCTACTGCTGGCACTGCCGAAGGTGCACCTCCGCCACCGCTGAATGCCAATGGGTTTATTCGACCCTGTAGCGGAGTAGTGACCAGCCGGTTTAGAACTGCAAGACGACCTAACCACCAGGGGATCGACATCGCAGATAGAGCTGGGACACCTATTTATGCTTCAGCTGACGGAGTTGCCTCTGGTGTGGTGACAAGCTGCCCCGGCCTAACAGCCCAGGATAGCTGCGGGGGCGGATACGGGAATCGTGCCTATATCAACCATGCCGATGGCTTTCAAACCCGGTACGCTCACTTGGCTACGGTGTCGGTGTCGAATGGTCAGCAGGTGAAGCAAGGTCAGCTGCTTGGAACTATGGGAAATTCAGGCGCGAGTCGAGGTGTACACCTCCATTACGAGATTCGGAAGGGTGGAACGGCTCAAAACCCTGAAAACTACATCAAGTTCTAATTTGTATCACCGGATACCAACTAACTCCACTCAGATTGCCCTCAGACAGCTGGTAACGAACTCTCGGGTGTGTCTGTACCTACAGCTTGCTACAGCGCATTCTGAGCGGAGTGCCTGAAACCTTTATATATCAAGGCTTCCATGTCCACGCCTCTAGATGAGATCTTTTCGCTGCTCCACCAGAGCCAGCGGGCGAATCAACTTGCCCTTGACCAAGAGGGGCGAGCGGTCTACCCCTACCTGGCTATTGTCAGCGACAACAACGACCCTCAGAACCGCAGACGAATTAAGTGTGTCTCGCCTCACTCACCGGGGATACAAACTGACTGGCTCAGACGCCTGCAGTCTGCATCTGGTTTTGACCCGCCGCTACCTGCTGTAGGTCAGACCGTTATTGTCTTCAGCATCGATGGCGCTGAGCTAAACGGGTGGTACTTACAGGTCGTAAACGACACCAACCCACCGCTGCCTAAGTCCTCCGCTCAAGACGACTTGTACAGCCAGGTACCCGGCAGGCAGGATGAGCGCACTGAGGGCGATCGCATTGTTAGGGTGGGCAAGTCTTTGACATTTCAGAACGACGCAGGAGCATCTATAACTCTGGCTGCTAATGGCAATGTAGTTATCCAAGATGCTGCGGGCAACAGCATGAACCTAGCGGGCGGTATTGCGTTCAGCACCAGCAGCTTGAGTGTAGCTGGGAAACAGATCGCAACCGTTGGGTCTGTTGACTCCGATGGAGACACAACTATTAGTAGAGGCTGGTAATGGCTGCATTAACTGGAATTTCTTACCCCCTTGAAGTGGACTCTCGAACAGGGAACCTGAAGGTCGTCAGCGACGAAGACCTCATTGCTACCCACATCATCTCGATGGTGGAGACGGAACCAGGGGAGAGCCCGATGAGACCTGGCTACGGCATACCCGGTGCACTTTTTGAATCACAGCAGTCTTGGTCAGCATACGCAGCTGATGTGCAGCGCCGCCTGACTAGAGAAATACCTCAGGCCACCTTCGCTGTGAACAGCCGATTAGAAGACGGTGGGGCCGCTTATTTAGAAATCTACTGGCAAGTCCAGGAACTAAGCCAAGAGCCAATCATAGTCCAACTAGGCTAACCCCTACGATCCTAATAGATGCTAAGTGAGTCTAGATAAAGCTATTTGATTTTATTTGATCCTAATAAAGTTAAATAGAGCTAATTAAAATTAAATAGATTTATTTAGAATCTACTTGAATCAAATAGAGCAGCCCCAACCACAGCAAGGATTACCTAAATGGCTGATATCAATACAGAGAGCATTGGGGTCTACATCCCAGCTCTAGATGACAGGTCAGAGGAGACCCTGTATCTCCAGGCCCAGAACGTGGTTGCCACCCGTTCACAAGGGCAAATCAACGACTTCAGTGATAGTGGGCCGATCGGAGTTCTACTAAGGGCACAAGCCTTCAGCGGGGCGGAACTGCTCTACCGGGCTAATAAAATGCCCGTGGCCCTGGTGCTTAAGTTCCTAGAGGTTACGGGTACGGCCCGCCTGTTGGGGCAGAAGGCACAGGTCACAATCACATTCACTCTCACAGCACCTAGAAGTTCGGCCTACACAGTCCCGGCTGGATTTCAGATCACAAACAACACAGGTGAATACTCCTTCTACACAGATTCCCTACTAACTATCCCTGCGGGTGCGTCGTCGGGTACTGTCACTGCCACAGCCGCTGCTGAGGGGCCGACCTATAATCTCCCTGCCTACACGATTAATCAAATAACTCAGCCCCTGGCATTCCTAGCTGGAGTGATTAACACAGAACCAGCACAGGGCGGCGCGGCTGCTGAATCAATAGAAAGTGCGATCGCACGCGGGCTGGCTGTACTCAGACGTAGAAATCTGGTCTCCGCTCTGGATTTTAGAGAAGCAGCTGAGGCAGTTATGGGCAGCGGCAGTCGGGCTAAAGCTATCGGCCTGCTGGGTTCGGATAAGGTCACCAGACAACCCGGTGCTGTCCATGTGTTTTGCCTAGATGCTACTGGTGAACCCGCTAACCAAGCTGTTTTGGGCTCTGTATTTAACAACCTGTCGCAAACGCTGATGCTGGGTACCTCCTTGTACACCAGCCCTATGGAACTGCTGGAAGTAGACGCTGAAGTAATTGCTAAGCTGCAGCCCGAGGCAGACCCTACTGTGGTAGCTGAAGCAATTTGGGAAGCTTACCAGGCATATCTCACCCCCGCTGCCTACGAACCCGGCCAAACGCTCTTGATACAGGAACTGCGCCACGCATTGAGGTTTGTGGGCGGGCTGAAGTTTATCGATGAGCTGAGGCTAAATAGCGGCTTCCTCGATATCCCGATGCCAAATGCCTATACCCTGCCTGTGGCATACAGCCTGAGTATGTCGCTGGTCGATGAGAACGGCAACATTACCCAGCTGCTCAGAGGCGCGGGTGAACCCTCTGACTTTGACCCCCAGGCTTAGGAAACTCTAGATGGATACATACAGTGCTTGGGCGGGTGGTCGCCCTGTTTTGTCGCGCCTGCCCGGGATAAATGATAGCTACACCGGCAACGAGGTCGCTGATTGGCTAACTGACTATCCAGACAGCCTGCTAGTAGGTACCAAGGCCAAGATTGACGACCTGCCGCGCCAGCTCGACCCCGATAACTGCGATGCTGACTGGCTGGACTACCTAGCTCCGTTGTGCGGGTGGCACGGCGAGTACTGGGATAGAGCTTGGCCAGTGACCGCAAAACGTACTCTGCTGCGGAATTCCTACACACTAATCTGGCCTAGCAAGGGTAGCCAGCAGGTGCTGAGCTTTGTACTCACTGCCTTAGGCATCAACCATGTCATCCAACAAGGCCAAAGCTTCATCATCGGCGTAGGCCAAGTGGGCGACCCCCTGGGGTTGGTTGCTTGGGACTACGACATAATCCTGCCTACCTCTTACTACGGCAGGCCCGAGGCCAAACTCACAGAGCGCATTAATGAGTTGTTTGGCCCCTGCTGGTGTAGCAGCGAAATTCTCTACGACGACAAGTACAACATCCTCTACGAGGTTCTAGGGTATCCCTCCGGTAACCCAGAAGCTCCTTTCATCCTCATCAGCACATCCACAGGCGTAGCCATCGAGGTGTAATCCATGACTGAAATTAAATCCAGAGATAACGTAACTCTCAAGAAGCTGGGCGACCTTGACCCCGCTACAGTTGCAGCAGATAACGATCTGCTCCTGATTGAGCAGGGTGGGGTGGGCCGTAGAGTATCTGTCGCTGCTTTAAAAGATGGCCTGGTAACCACAGCCACCGACCAGACAGTCCAAGGTGCTAAAACCTTCAATGGCACGGTCAAATTCACAAACACCTCTCAAGCTATCGAGGTAGATACTGCTGCTGGAACTGCTGGTCGGGTTGATTTTGAATCGGCGGGTAGCCTCCGCTGGAGTTTCAGAAAGTCTGCGGATGCTGAAACCGGCAGTAACTCAGGAGGCAACCTAGCACTCAATCGGTACGCTGATAATGGCGCGCTGATGTCTACGCCGCTCACCGTCAACAGAGCCACAGGCACCATCACCGTCAACAACGGCTTTGTGTCCAACGGCACGATTAGTGTTAGCTCTACTCTGACCGCTCAGAAAATCAACTCTGTTCACACAGGCACAGCTTCGGGTGACCACACTGTAGCGGCTATCCAGAACGCCACAGTGGGCGACAACATCGCAGCTCTGAATGCCAGCTCTTCAAATACCAAGTTCTCTGCCGCGCAGATAACGGGGATGGAAGAGGGACACGGATCACTCAAAATCTCACACGTCAAGCCCGCTGCCGCTGATGGTAACGCCTCGGCCTTAAGCATCGACCTGAAGGGCACAGGTACAGCTGCTAAGGGTATCTTTATGGATGCTACGCAAGGCGGCACAACGGGTGCTCTGCTCGATCTGCGAAATGATGGTATTGCCAGACTGCGGCTTACAGCTACAGGTGCGCTCGTCTTGGCGGATGACTTCAGCGCGGCTGATGCTAGGCTCACCGTCAGGCTCAGCAACGACACCGAAGCTGGGTTGGCAATTCGGGCTAACTCTGCCACTGGCGCTAACCTGATGGAGTTTAGGCGTGCCTCGGATGGTGCTGTGCGCACAAGGGTGGACAGCCAGGGGCAGTTGGTAACTCAGCAGAATGCCTATTTCACAGGCCCTGGCTTACAGGTAGGCAGCACCTCTGCGGCCTATGGTGGTGGCTCAGGCGGCATGATAGGCATCAATAACGCGACCACTCTGCCGACTACCAACCCGGCTGGTGGGTGTGTTGTATATGCGGAGGGCGGCGAACTCAGAACCCGAAGCTCTGCAGGGGTAGTTAACACAGTAGGCGATGCCCGCAGAATACAGGGTGTTGCCGTTCACACCACGACGCCCACCAACGGCCAAGTGCTAGTCTATTCGTCGGCAAACTTGCGCTACGAGCCCAGCACCAACATCTCGACACTGCCTAACAGCACCTTTGTGAACCTGCTTAGGCTTAGCCGCAGGGTTGGGGCGGTAGAGACTCGCTTTGACGATATCGTTACCCGAGCAGGTGCGGCGTTTGAAGAGATTCAGATGGCGGGTAACGGAGCTGTTCGAGCTTACTGGGTCAGACTGCTGGGTGACTCCATCGGAAACGTCGGCAGTGGTGCCGGGTTTGCTGCAGCATGGACTCAGCAGCTTTTTGAACATCTGTGGGCACTGCGGGCTGTGGGTGTCCCTCTGGTGATTCAAACATCTGCAGGTGCCAACACTACCTATGGCGCGTCTGCTGCTGCTGACTTCACGGCTAATAGGCGGATTGTGTTGCCCAACTACGCGGGTAGAACCATCATCGGTACGGGCGCTAATAGCGGGCTCACAACTCGAAGCCTCAATCAGACTGGGGGTGCTGAGACTCATTTGCTCCTGACGGCTGAGATGCCCTCCCACAACCACGGAGTCACTGACCCCGGCCACACGCACGTTGCAGCCGCTGCCAACACAGAGGGGGTTGGTGGTCTTCTACTAGCTAACGTAAACACTGGCTCAGGATCTCAATCTCTCTTCCAGGGTGGTACTAATGCGGGTGTGCCCGTTGCTTCCAGCATTACTGGCATAACAACAAATAACAATGGCTCAGGAACCGCGCACAACAACATGTCACCCTGGGCGGCGCTTCAGTATCAGATTTTTGCGGGATTTGTAGAGGTCTAAAAATGAAGAGCTTCACTTGTGGTAATGGCACTGTGACCATTACCGACGAAAACATAATCCACTGTGTGACACTACCCCGGTTTCTTGAATTAGAGCCGGGATTTGTTTTTGACCCTACAGCCACATTTGAAAGGTGGACTGAGGAAGTCCATTGCATCGTCATTGATGGCAACCAGATAGGTACTGACCTTCCCTCACGAGCTGAATACGTGGCGAAGCTGAGCCAGTACATTCTCGCGGATACGGAACTAGAACAGCAAAAAGGACAAGATGACTAGCATCCTTGGAATAATCGCTGATAGCGCAGCACTGCCGCTGAGTGGAACTCTGGCGGTGAGCCTGCCCGCGCCTGTTATCGATGACACTACTAACCCAGATAGCGTATACACCACAGAGCCCTACAGCTTCACCATCACAAACGGTGTAGTCAACATCAGCCTACCCGCGACCGATATCCAGCAGGTGGCCTACCACTTCGTCTTCACCGAGACTGGGGCGGATAGTCCTCTGCTGGATTTCTACGCCATCGTACCCAGCACAACCCCTGTACAGTTTGGCAGCCTGATTCCGACAGGCATTAGTAGCACCAACCTGGATACGAGTGCGTTGAGGGTAGCTAAGTTAATGGGCTCTGACCCGCAGCTTGGACAGCTTATTAAGCAACCTGCTTGTGTAGCCCTCCAACTAGAGGTACAGGCGACACAGAGAACACTGTTTATCCCTAAGCCGTTTGCCGGGGCGATCTTGGTCAGAGGGTTAAGTGTGTTCAGCACTGCAGGCTATCAAAACTGGGTATTCCGTCTGGGAGTGGTGAATAGCTCAGGTAATGACGAGCAGCTTACTCCAGCTAATACATCCACCACGACACAGAATGGGCGGCGGCGTATTCTGCAAACCTATGACATCACCCGTGCCGCAGGTGTGATGGGTCTTTACATCCAGGCGGTGCCCGAGGCGGGTGCTACGCCTATCACCGCAACTTTAATCGCAAGCTTCACTGAGGTATAGACATGGCAGTAAGACCTACCCTTTCGACGGGCGACCTCTGGGACGAGAACCTGGCCAACTCTGCGGGCCGACCCATCCTTGATGGAAGTGATGAATATGGGCACGGCGATAAAGTTCCAGATGAATGGTTATCTGATGACCCCAGTCAGATTAAATCCCGCTTCTACGGCTGGCGTAATCGTATCCAGGTTACCCAGGGCAGTGGACTCCAAGTAACTTTCACAGGAGCCACCATCCTGCTGCCTACAGGTGCTCGCACCTCTCTATCACCAGGCGCGCTGAATCTACCCAATAACTCCAGCGGCTTCATCTTTGTTAGTCAAACTGGAGCGGTAACCACAGGCAGCAGCCTACCTACTATCTGCTTACCCTTAGCCGCGTACACGACCTCTGGCGGCACAATCACTAACCTTGAGGATTTACGTTATCAGCTCATCGAGGTTGTGCGACCCCAGACCATAGACTTTACCTCCCAATTCAGTGTGGGGGATGTGAAGTGGTCGGCCAGGTTGAACCCTGAGAACGGCTGGCTGCGATGCGATGGTACCTTGTTTGCTCAATCAGCCTACCCCCTGCTGTTTAGCGCTATTGGCACGGCATTTAATATCCCTGGGGACACGGCGGGCTCCTTCCGAGTACCTGATTTACGCGGCAGAGGTGCTATTGGCTCTGGAGCGGGGGATGGGTTGACTAACCGCACCTTGGGTCAGCAGGTCGGGGCTGAGAACCACCGATTAACTGTTGCTGAGTTGCCGAGTCACGGGCACGGCGTCTTAGACTCTGGTCACAGTCATGGCGTCAACGACCCCGGTCATGTTCACGCACTGAACGATCCTGGCCACAGGCACGTAGCAGGTGAGGGTGTTCTTAACCAAGGAACTAATTTCAACGTTGTCGGGGAGGAGATTGTCAGACTTAACGGGCTTGGGCCTCAAGCCTTACACCTGACTGAGGTGAATGGCACAGGGATGAGCGTGGTCAACAACCGCTCAAATATCGGGATTGCTGGTGCAGGTACTGGCATCGCCATCACAGCTCAAGGGGGTAGCGGAGCACACAACAACATGCAGCCCAGCACGGTGCTGAGCGCGTTCATTCGAGCATTTTAAGGAACAACTAAGGAACAGCTATGGAGCATCGAAACGTAGAACTGGTGCCCTCTTCACCAGACCCGGGTATGGTGACTACGGTCATGACCGAGGTGAAGAGTGGTAGCTGGGCCGCTCTGATAACGCTAGCTATTGTCCTGTTTGCGCTATGGCAGGTTGTGCAGCAGATGTCCCAGCCCGCCGCCCTATACTTCCAACGCCTCGCTGACAAACTACAGAGCACAGCCGAGGGAGTTAAACAGGTGAGTGATGGGGTGGATGACCTGGGAGGTGAGCAGAAACAGATTTTGCAGGAAATCCGAGAAGTCAAGGCCCACCTGGATAGGGTGGAAAGGATGCTGGGTAAGTAGAGCTATGCAGCATCCTAACGACTGAAGCGCTGCTGATGCGAGCAAATGGCATCTATCAGGTCTAACCCCAATTCAGTGTACGCACCGTCCGAAATATGCATCTCATCCTGGACACGGCCCCTAGAGTCAACTAGGTAAAACTGGTTATAGGTAATGTTGTTGCACATTGACATGGGAGAGCTAGCTCTCCCGTATAAGCCATTAGGGCTCCAGACGCTAAAGCCACCGTTTACTGAGCCATGTAAGCCACTGGGGTTCCAAATACTGCTCGGATGCCAATCATCACAAGTTACACAGCCGAGAAAAGTACCGTTTTCCGCTTCCAGAGATAGCTCTCCCTGGACTCTTTGTGCCTTTGCTGGGGATGCCGTCACAATCAGTGCAGCAAGTAGAAATGCTGATGAAATCAGGAACCGTTTCATATCGTCTAATCCGTTCTCGTGTATGCCCTTGCCGTATTAGGCAGGCGTGCTCCTATACAAAATTCCCGTATCCATATAGCAGCTAACGCAGAGTACGCTGGTGGAGATCAGCGCGGAACGGTTTTCAGCATATTGGGCCGCTTAGGCTAGTTCTCAAATAACTACTATGGTCTATACGGCAGACACCGTTTTAATCCTCATCGTTCTTGTGGCTAGTAGCTGGGTACTCTAAGGCAGACCGAACACTACTGGGTGTATGAAATCCTTATTCCTAGCCCTAGCCGCCGCGCTCTTTCTCATGATCGTGGCTAAGCCAACAACCGTGACTGGCGCTGCCTGCGATCCTTCCTACCCAGGCGTGTGTATCCCCTCACCACCCCCTGACTTGGACTGCGGCGACATCAGCCACCGTAACTTCCGAGTTGTAGGCTCTGACCCGCATCGGTTCGATGGCGACAAAGATGGCATAGGTTGTGAGACCCGGCGATGAAGCAGAAGACAAAGTTCCGCTGGAAGAAAGTACTGTGGCTAGTCCTGCCATTCGTCATCCCCGTCGCCGGGTTCAAGCTTTACTTAGTGCTGAACCCAGATGCCACTGCGACTGTAAAATGCGTGATCCAAAGGGCTGACGGCGAGCTGATTAAAGAGGCTGGGGCAGATTGTGAGAATCTGGAGCCGGGTGATCAGGCTGTGGTGCTGAAGAAGAGGGACTAGGGCTGTGGTTCGTTGCCCTCTCCTGATTCCGCTGGGGACTCTGGCTCTTTATCATCGCCCTCTAGCTGCGGGTCCGGCGAGTCAGTCAGGCCTAGCTGCTTCTTTAGCGCCTTAGGGATGTTCTTAGCACCCTTAAGGAATTTAGGAGAGGGCCATTGAGTTTTGTCATCCCAAGTAATATCCCTTAGGTCAGCGTCTTCAAATAATGCGTAGAGCAAGTTGGCATCTTTAAACGTCGTGCCAACTAATTTGGCTCCCCTAAAATTAACAAACTGCAGAAGACATCCGTGATAGAAGCCAACCCCGCTAAAGTCAGCCTGTTCACATTCGGATCCGCTGAGATTAGCATTCAAAAAAGTGGCACCTTTGAGGTTAGCCCTATGAAGCTGTGCGCCTTTTAGGGTGGAAACACCAAACTCGGCACCACTTAAATTAGCCTCGCTTAGGTCAGCTCGGTTGAGTTCGGCCAACGAAAACCTGGCATCACTAAGGTCAGTCCTAATCAGATTAGATTTATAGAGATTTGCCCCACGTAAGTCAGCACCATGAAGGTTAGCACCACTAAGATTGCAGCGTATTAAATTGGTTTCAACAAAATTAAGGCTTTGGTTAACTTCTTTTTCCTGGGTAAGTCTTACGATTGCCGTTAATGCAACTTGTATGTCGGACTCACCTCTTAGACGTTTAAAAGTAGTAGAGGACGGATCAAGATAAATCTTTGGCATTATTAACATTAGGGCTTCTATATCCGTATCCTTAATCATCTGTGATATCGGAGGGGGTATAACATATTCGTTTATTCCCCCGCTAGGTTCTTCAGCTTTTAAGGGTGCTCGTTCTCGTATAAATGCTGCTAAAACTTCTATAACTATCCACAGTTTTTCAGGTGAGTCTTTGGCTATTCGCTCTAAGGTGTAGATACCGCCTAATCTGACCTCCACTTGCTTACGATTTCCAAGCATCTCAACGGCTTTACTAAATAGCTCAGTGGCCTGTTTATCCTCAGTAAGCTGAAGGTTTTCTTCAGTAAGCCTAAGGCTACGTAGAGTCAATCCTGTAGTGACGAGAAAGAACAAGCCTCCTAAACCCTGGATAACTGTCTGACGGCTAGCATTCTCAATATCAGCTCTCTCTTTGGCATCAGTAACCCTATTGGGGACTTGCCACATTGGGAGATAGATAACCAGCGCCAGCACCACAAGTGCACCCCCTATGGTCCCTGCCCATGCTAGTTGCTTATGACTAGGAGAGGGTAGATTGCCCCGGATGCTAATAGCTAGGTTGTGGAATCGACGCATGGCAGCTTTGGACGAGAATCCCGTCCATGAGAGTGAACAGGCTCATTCGGGATCAATAAAAATATTTCTACTTGACAGAGGCTTGAATGGGTACGGGGAACCAATAAGAAACACCCAGCAACTACATTCCTACAGGTGAATCCCCATCTTTTGTGATTACTTGACGTAGTTTCTCCGTATCCGCGCTACGTTGAACAAATGACCCGATGAAAGCACCTAGAGTCAGCTTCGCAAACTCAATAAACTCCAGATTCATAAACGACAATACGCAGAATAAGAGCGTTAGCATTGCTGTTGCTAGGGGCAATCCAGAAAAACCAATTTTCTGAAAAGTACCAGTAAAGCCACCTAGGCTACTAAGAATGACATACTGATTAATTGCTTCTTTGTTCGCTTCACGCACCAGTGGCTCAAGCAGTCCTCTGTCCTCATCAGGAATTACACGTGGTGTTGTTTTTCCAGCCACGCCAAGCAGCTGAAGACCGATAAGGGCGAAGAATACAATAAGTATTATTGCTAAGAGCCTGTCTCCATAATGTTGCAAAAACCACATGAATTCAAGCCCCATTTCAGGAGGAGGGATCGGCCTCTCATATCCTATTAAAAATGGTGGCGTTA
The DNA here is from genome assembly GCF_014696715.1 of Pseudanabaena sp. FACHB-2040. NCBI lineage: Bacteria > Bacillati > Cyanobacteriota > Cyanophyceae > Pseudanabaenales > Pseudanabaenaceae > Pseudanabaena > Pseudanabaena sp. FACHB-2040. Next base: position 93,797 of record NZ_JACJQO010000004.1, on the reverse strand, counting down.
TCATGATGGCAGCTAAGAATGCGCTGAGAAAGAGCATTACATACCCAGTAAACGCAATGAAATTTTTTGATCCCAATTGGGTTCTCGGGGATCTATACACAGGGAGTTCTAATGAATTTCGTTGCTCTTGGGATGTACTTTCTTGGGGCTCTTCAGACCTACTGGGTTCTTGCATAAAACACCTCATCAAAATCTATAGCAAGGCTAGCTGCAATTTGTTGAATGACAATCTTGGTAACAGATTGAGGGTTTGTAAGACAACAAAATTGAGCTACGTAGAGCACTGAGCAAGTTTAGCGCCTTTCGTCTTATTAAAGTAGAGTCTGGTTGACAGCCAACATATCTAAGCTAATTGGCCTACTGGTGTTTGGATGAGGCCATGCTATGAGCACTAGAGATCCTTAGTCAGCACCTTTCTTACGAACACCACACTGCTGGTCTGGACCCAGAAGTCCCTGTCTGGACTCGTGGGAAACCAGGGCAGACCTTCTGGGTCCAGCTCACGGGTGACTGCCTCGACTTTCTGAGCGTGGGTGATAGAGCCCTTGAATAAGTCGCCCTTGCGCCCGCCCAACTGACACAGCCGAGCCTTTAGGACTTTATCTCCGTTGAAGCGGTCAATCAGGTGGTCTATGTGTACGGGCAATCCCTCCTCAATAGCCTGTATAGGACTTACTACAACAGAAGGGGATTCTGTATCGAGGACGGGTTCAGACTTGGCAGAGCCGGTGACACCTAGCTTTGGCCCCCAACGTTTCTTCTTCGGCTTCTCTGTTTGGGGGTGGGGTCTAAGTGGGGTCTGTTTTATAAATTCCTGTAAGTTCTCAACCTGGGCCTCTAGCCTCCTCAGATATTCCATCACGGCCTCCAAGTCAGCAGTCTCCTGCTTAGGCATCAAGTGGCGACCCACAGCTGCGGATACTATGAGATGGCTGAGGCTGATTCCATAACGGGCCGCTACTGCCTCTAGCGCAGCCTTTGTCTCCAGCTGAATGGTTACTTTAATACGGGTTGTGGGTGGGGTCACCTTAACTACCTGGTGTAGTCCAGATCTAGTCCATTGAAAGTGACCCCAGGTATAAAGCCTAAATGAGAGAGGCGCTGAAACGTAGACCGGCTGGCCTTTACAGGAGACGTACGGGTGGGTATCTTGGTAGGCATGAAAGCTGCCTTACAAGCAGGATGTCACTGGTTCGAGTCCAGTACCGCCCATCCAGTCCCCGCAAGGTTTTCAATCAGCACCGATCCGTAGGATGGGCAAAGCGAAGCGTGCCCATCTACAAAGCATAGTTGCAAGTGCGATCGCATCACACCTCCTGGGTATTCCTAATGCTATGGAATACCGTCGCTATTACCAACCTGGGGGCTCGTACTTCTTCACGGTGGTTACTGAACACAGGCAACCTCTGCTGATTGAGCATATTGACCGTCTGCGGGCAGCTTTTCGTTATGGTATGGAGCGATATCCTTTTGTCATTGAAGGAATCGTAATTTTACCTGACCATTTACATACGCTATGGCGTCTACCGGATGGAGATGATGACTTTTCTATTCGGTGGATGGTGATTAAGCGCAAGTTCTCGACGGGGCTTGGAGCGGGTGCTGTCAATGCTTCAAAGCAGAAAAAGCGGGAGAAGGGCATTTGGCAGCGTCGCTTTTGGGAGCATTACATTCGTGATGATGAGGATTGGCGTTGCCACCTGGATTATATTCACTACAATCCGGTTAAGCATGGGTATTGTTTGACGCCTGCTGATTGGCCTTATAGCTCTTTTAAGCGATCAGTTAAGCAGGGCTTGTATGAGGAGGATTGGGGGGCAAGCTTATTACCTGCTCTTTCTCATGCAGATATGGAGTTAGATTAATAAAGAAGCTTAAGGGAAATAATTAAATGCCTTAATTCGTAGGATGGGCAAAGCGAAGCGTGCCCATTCATTTTGCTTGAATGTTTAGGGTTGTAATGGGCACGGGCTTTGCCCTTTGCCCATCTTACCTTGCCTTGAAAAATAAAAATATTTTAATAGTTTTAATTATTGAAGAAAGGAAAGCATAACAGCCCTGAAGAAGCTCCAAATTAAATCCGTCAAGTTACTGGCAAAAACTCTTCTATTAATTGCCTTTGGAAGAAACAACAGTGTGTTCTATCTCTTTCAATATTTGAATAACCTCAGATGCTGAGCCTTCAAAGGCTTTTCTGGCTTCACTTGACTGTTGCTTGATCCAAGATTCCACTTTACCAAGAAGTTTTGCCTTACAAGCTTGTTTATCTCTGCCATTTGGCATTTCCAAGATTTTATCTACCTCTGACTGAAATTGCTGTGGATAGTATTTCTCAAAATCATGCTCACAAAATTGCAAAAAATTATCTTGATTCCATCCACCAGCTTGATAAGTTGCTCGTAGTTTCTCAATTAAACCTTTCTCTTGAGCCCCACCGTCAACAATTACCCAAGCTAAATTTCTGTAGAGGGGTTGTAGGTGTAGGAACACAAATAATTTATTAAAGGAATCAAATTTGCTTTCAATTTCGCTCAATGAACGAGCTGAGAAAGTTCTAAGTCTACCCACTAATTCTTGAGCAAACCAAGGAATTAAATACTCTCTAATGATTTTTTCCGCTGTTGACTCTTCAAGAAATAACCAAGCAGACCAAATATCAAAATCAAAGAAGTCATATCCTAACTCTTCTAGTATTTGCAGGCGCGATTCTGGTGAATCATTGACAGCTTCTACTACTGAAGTAGGGATTCTATTCTCAAAGTTCATTGTTACTCTAAACAGTTTTGATTGTAGTTGTCCCCCAAGGTGTTTCACGACAATGTTTGAGTGAGTTGTGATTATAAATTGATTCGTTTTAGACTTTTCGACAATTAATTTGAGAAGTTTTTTAAGAGCTTTTGGATGAACGTCATTTTCCGGCTCTTCTATTAGAAATAGTTGATTTTCAGCCACACATAAGTCAACTACCAAGCCAACTATATTTGCAATGCCTTCTCCCATTTTATCTAGAGGTACATGTTCAAAATTATTCACCACATAGACGCCTCTTTTCCCATTTGTAGAAGGAACTGCCGTGATTTGAAATCCTAGTATCTCTTGACATGCTTCAACGTATTCTCTATTCGCAGGTAACTGTGAATTGGAAATTCGATCAATTTTTGAATACAAATATTGAAAGTTTCCAGTTATTGAAGAAGCACTTGAGAGGTTTATCGTCTCATCGTAATGGCTAGTCTTTCTTCTTGAGAAATATGGATAAATGAAATTGTCTGGTTCTTGACTTCGAATAGAATATGAGTAAGAAGTCGAAGTAGTAGTATTATCAAATGTTATTTTTTTGTTGGCAGGATTCCTTGCATCTTTATGAGTTGCTAGTATTCTAATGTTGCCAGGCTTATTTAAGGTGATTTGAATAGTCTCGTTGCTGTTGACACTTTGACTAAAATAGTCTTTGGTTACGTCTTCTAACTCTATTATTAAATGAGCTTCCTGTTTAGAGAGCCGAATATCGTCTATTGACACTGGGAAACCTTGCTGAATCCAAGCTATTGATTTGAGCAAGGTTGATTTTCCGGAGTTGTTTGGGCCAATAAACAAATTGATTCTTGAAGATAGTTTGATTTCTGCTTCTGAAAAACTTCTAAAATTGCTTAACTCAATTTTATAAATTCGCACGCTTACTTCAGTTTTAGGCGTTACCAAACATCTAGATTACTTGCAAATCAATTTAAGTGACAGCTTTTATAAAAAAAATTAAGCTTTCAACTTACTCAAATAAAAGTAGAGGAAATACCTCCTCTACTTACAGGATGATACTTCTTAAATTATTTTAATCATTCAATTAGAGGAGGTGTACCTGCTCTGTACAGCATTCACCAGCCTCTCAATCTCCTCATTGCTAAGCTTATCCAGAGTAATAGCCAGCAAATCAAACAAAGGAAAGAACGCTTTAGGATAGCGCCTTACATCCGTTTCCTTATGCTTCCATTTATTAGGTTTAGCCATATCAGATCATTCCCTTCACTTCTTCTAAAAAAATATCCAATATAGAAGCAATCGCTTTAAGCGTTTTTAATTTTGGTTTAGAGGCTCTATTTATATTTCTTTAGTCAGAGCTTTGCCTATCCTACTTTGCTCTTTTGCAAGAGATAGCCCCTTTCGGCCAATTTTGAAGGGGGCTATCTCGCTGGGATGGATTAGCTTTCTAATTCTGCATTAGGGGCGCTTCTCTTAATCAAGACGCTGATGTACTCTCCGGTTGCTCCTATGGGTTGGGGTTGAGTCCAAAAAGTCTTGTCAGCGTAATTCAAAGTAGCAAGTAGCTTTTGCGTTGCGATGATTGCTCCATAGTCTCCGATGAGGATATGCTTAAGCGTTTCCTGGCCTGAGAGAACCGGAATGGAGCGCAGTAATTCAGTTTTGCTAGTGATCATGTTTCTACCTTTTAAAGGAAAACAGGGAGGTCACTAGTAGCCCCTTAAAGGTAGTCGAACAGGGGCACTAGGCTAAAATGAGCCTAGCGCTGCCTTTCTACCATCTCTAGATTGGGAGCGTTAGGGGGATTGAGAGAGTGCAAGTCTCTCTTTCCTCCGTCTAGGCTCTCCCTGCACTTAAAACGGTATCAGAACTGCTCAGTGAGTTCAACCGTAGACGTTAAAAAGGCATTAATAACAGAGCTAACACGCTTGTCGTTTGTATAGATTGCTTCTCTTTGCGCGCAACGACCATTGTGGGCCACTTACTTAAACGCAGACAAGACTTTCAGCAAGTTCAGCTCATAACTCAGCAACTCTAGAAAGAGCGCCTGATGCATTTGCAGTGCGATCGCAACCCTAACTCGTAAAACGGGCAAAGTAACGCCTGCCCATCCTTAAAGCGTCAGCGCAATTGCGATCGCATCACATTTCCTGAGTATTTCTAATGCTATGCAATACCGCCACTATTCCAACCTAAAGGCTCGTAAGTATTCGCTGCCTTTGACTAGGCGAGTTTTGAACGGGTCATCGCACCCGCCTAGTCTAATGGCAGCAGCTAGACCAGATCGGCTAGTTCTTTAAGCCAGTACACAGCCTGGTGTTGAGGGTGAGAGAGCCCAACCTGAGCCGAGAGCACTAGGCTTCGTTCCAAAATTCACCAATTTCCCCAGGCAAATATTCGGCAATTTCAGCAGCCCGCTCTTGAGAAAGCTCCTCTTTAGTCGCTGAAAAAACCGCTTTAATGATGGTCTCTGCATCTGCACCAGGGAGATTAGCTTCCTGACGCAGCCGAACTAGAAAATTCTCAGGCTTGATATCAAGCTGAGGACGCAGCCGGCTGAGAAAATAAACCAGGGGATTCGTATCAGTCCACAGGTCTTCGGCAACATCGGGGGTCTCATCAAGTTCTTCACTGACCCGATCGACTGCTTCGTTGGGCATGACATCGCGCATGCTTCGATATACAACTTCAGCCGCGTGGCGAGCTTCTTTCAAATCCTTTAGATTGCCCTTTGTCTTAATCGTTTCTAGAAATGATTGCTGGGTCGCCATTCTATTTCTCCTTTAATTAGTAGGTTTAAATGCGCGTTAATTGCCTGTAGAAGATTAAAGGATCTGAGCAAGCGAAGGCGTCGCTCAAAGGATAGAAGTGGATTGAGAAGGTATAGCGATCAGATTCTGTCTCTGATTAGTCTGAATATGCAGCACAGTGACGGCTCCACCCCAAAATCTACGCCTGAAGAGTGATCGGCTCAGCTTGGCCGTAGCATAGTCGATTGGCGTGATGCTGCTGACGACCGTAATCTGGGCCTATAACGGGCTGAAACCGCTTTATCCGGGTAAATCTGTAAGTCAGCCTTGGGCGAGAGGCCAGAAGCGCAGATTCGCGGTACCGTCAGCGTGGGCGAGAGGAGTGATTGCAGTGGGTAAGTTGCTGGTTCGTCTGGTTATCGGAGTACTGTTCGCCCTCTTTGGGCTGTTCAACTACTTCACGGCAGTGTCAGAGAATCCGATCACAGGAGAAAAACAGCGGGTTTCCCTATCTCCCCAAGAAGAGATTATTTTAGGTCAGCAGGGCCGCCAAGACGTGATGCAAGAGTTTGGCGGCCTGTACTCAGACCAAGTCTTGCAGAACTATGTAGATCAGGTGGGTCAAGAGGTGGTGGGCCGTTCTGCTGCCGCCCAGTCGCCCTATCCCTTCGAGTTTCACCTGCTAGACAACCCCAATACCGTCAATGCCTTTGCCCTACCGGGGGGGCAGATTTTTGTCACCACGGGCCTGCTCCGCCAACTGACCGCAGAATCTCAGTTGGCAGGAGTTTTGGGCCATGAGATCGCTCATGTAATTGCCCGCCACGGCTCAGAACACCTGGCCCGACGGCAGCTAGGCGTGGCTCTGGTCAATGCGATTGGGGTCGCTGCCAGCGATGATCCTACCAACGGTCGGCAGGCGGCGATGATTGCTCAGGCGGTCAATCAATTGGTCAATCTCAACTATGGCCGTCAGGATGAACTAGAGAGCGATCGCTTGGGCTTTGAATTTATGACTGCCGCCCAGTACAACCCAGAAGGGTTGGTGGAGCTGATGGAGATTTTAGATCGGGCGCGCGAAGGCGGTCAGTCGCCAGAATTTCTCAACAGCCACCCCAATCCGGGCAACCGGGTTGAGCGGCTAGAGTCGCTGATTCAAGAGACTTATCCTCAAGGGGTGCCCCCAGAGTTAGAAGAGGGTCAACAAGACTTTTCCCAAGTTGTGCAGCCCCGTCTACGCTAAATCCGTGAGGTCAAAACATGGACTATCTCCTGCTGTATTGGATCTTGGTGGCGGTCATGGCCGTAGGGGCTGTGGGTGAATTGATTCCAGGCATGCCAGGATCGAGCCTGATTTTGGTGGCAATCTTGATCTGGTCAGTCGTTACTCAGTTTGCAGGCATTGGCTGGCCCATTTTGATTGTGTTTGCCATGCTCATTGCCAGCGCTGCTATTGAGCTATTAGCGGCCTACTGGGGGGCTAAACGATTTGGGGCCAGCAAATGGGGCCAGCTTGGGGCCTTGATTGGCCTGGTAGTTGGAACGGTGGGCCTGCTGCCTGCCCTACCTCTGGGCGGCCCCATTTTGGGCATTTTGATAGGCCCGTTTATTGGAGCCTTTTTGGGCGAGTACCTGACCCGCCAGGAGGTCGAGGGAGAGTCTAAGGCTAAGGTCGCGCTACACGCCAGCATCGGTACGGTGGTCGGCTCTCTACTGGGAAATTTGATTGATGGGCTGCTGGCGATTGTGGCCGTTCTTGTGTTTGTGCTGAGCACCTGGCCGCTAGTGGCAGGGCTTTAAGGTAGCCTTGGCGCTGTTGTGCATTTCAGCGCTTCAAACCAGTTTGTAGGATGGGTAAAGCGAAGCGTGCCCATCATTCTGCTTAATGTTTGGGATTGTGATGGGCACGGGCTTTGCCCTTTGCCCATCCTACTTTGCTAAGCCTGGGTGGCCTCACGAAGATGCGGCTACAGGCGATAATAAAAGCCTATTGTCAACCCAGCAAAACCCTTGCCCGACGAAAACCCAAACCCAATCGAGCATCAAAATATCCCTGTCGCCCACCAGGGTCTCCACGAGTTTTTGTACAGCGCGGCTGATGAACACGCTGCCGATACCGTAGAAGCACCTGCCCTAGAGCACACGGTAGATGCGCCTATGGCCGTGCAAGCTTGGTGCGACCTTGCCCAAAACAGCAAAGTGGCAGGCGTTTATGCAGTGCTCGATCGCAACCTGCAGACCCAGTTTATTGGTTACTCCCGCAACATTTCCCTGTCCCTGCGGAGTCATCTCAGCCAGAAAGGAGAAGCGGTTTGCGCTCTGGTGACGGTGCAGCCGTTTAAGTTCCCCAAACGAGATGACATGGTTGCCCTTCAAGACGAATGGATTGCAGCACTGCCCAGCCCTCCACCCGGCAATTTAGACGGCACTTGGGCTGCAACGATTCGCGAAGCTTCGACTCAGGTGATGTCTGCAGCAGAGCGAGACGTTTACGAAGAGAAAAAGCTGAAGCTTCGTCGCGCCATGGCAGATGGTTCACTGTCACAAGAGCTGGATCAGGCCAAAGCCGACAACTCAGGGGAGCGGCAGGCAGACTTAGCGGCAGCGGTGACGGATGATAACTGGAGCGCTTTGATTCGAGAGCAAACCCAGGACACTCAAGCCTAAATAATGACTATTTTGGACCACTTATCCAAGCACAGACGATACTTTCAGCAAGTTCAGTTCACGGCTCAGCAGCTCTAGAAAGAGCGCCTGATTCGTTTGCAGAAAAAAGTGCCCACCAGGAAGCATCGTTAATGAGAAGGTAGAAGTAGTTTGCAGATTCCAGCTCTGCATGCGATCGCAAGTCGCCTCCAAGTCATCCTCTCCGCTCAAAGCAGAGATCGAGCAGTCAAGGGGAGGCTCAACCTGGTGAGTATAGGTTTCGCAGATCGAAAAGTCTGCTCGCAGAATGGGCAACACCATCTGCAGCAATTCAGGATTGTTGAGCACCGCTAGAGACATTCCATTTAAGTCGCGCAACGCCTGCAAGAAAGCTTGATCGGGCAAAGTATGCCTGAACGGATTTTTATCAGGGAGATGAGGAGCACTGCGACCCGAAACAAAGAGGTGAACTGGAGCGGGCTGTTGCAAGGTGCGAAAGTAACGGGCCAGTTCAAAGCTAATCAAGGCTCCCATGCTGTGCCCAAAAAAAGCAAAGGGAATGTCGCAGTAGGGGCGAAGCACGGGCGCAAGCGTCTGCACCAATGGCCGAAGCTCAGTAAAAAGAGGTTCCTTAATTCGATCTTCTCGGCCAGGCAGCTGAATCGCACACACCTCAATATTGGGGGGCAACTGGCTAGCCCACGCCCGAAAGACAGAAGCCCCTCCGCCTGCATAGGGAAAGCAAAATAGGCGAAGGGAGGCGCTGGGGTTTGGCTTGAAACATTTAATCCAGGGGGTGTGGCCCATGAGCATCAGGATGAGTGATTCAAGATGGAATAAGGCACGTGATTTAGCAGCTCGACCGCTTGCTCTGGGGCTGCACCCTGCGGCTCACCGTGATCTGTAACAATGCGGCCATCTTCCATGTGCAGAATGCGATCGGCAATATCCAAAACCCGGTTGTCGTGAGTCACCATGAGAACTGCACAGCCCTGTTCCTTTACTAGTCGCTGCATCAGGTTAACCACATCTCGGCCTGATTTACTGTCGAGGGCAGCGGTCGGTTCGTCGGCCAAGACGAGGGAAGGATTGCAGACTAGGGCACGTGCGATCGCAACCCGCTGTTTTTGCCCTCCCGACAGGTTTTCTGGATAGTAGCTTGTGCGATCGCCCAACCCAACCGCTTGCAGAGCCGCTTCTGCTTTTGCCTGAGCCTCTTGCTTAGAAATACTTTCGTGCAGCTGCACCGACATCTGCACATTCTGCTGAGCCGTCAAAGAATTTAATAGGTTATGGGCTTGAAAAATATAGCCAATATGACGCCGAACCCCGACAAATTGCGCTTCACTAATTCCCCGTAACTCTTGATTAAAAACTACAAGGCTGCCCTCATGAATGGCCCTCAGCCCACCGATCAAAGTGAGCAGCGTGGTTTTTCCCGACCCAGAAGGCCCAGATAAAATTACAATTTCTCCAGACTGAATATCCAGATTGATGTCAGACAAAACTTGTTTACAAAGAGAGCCACTGCCAAAGTAATGGTTCAGCTCCCTAACCGTAACGATGGATTTAGACATCAGCTAATACTGCTCCAAAGGACTCTCAGCATCCTCGCTCCAAGCGAGCACTTAAAAAGCTTTTCCCATCACGCTCACTCAGTGAAAATTTCCTAATCCCCCTTCACACCAATCTACTCATCCACCCAGCCCGCCACCTTAAAAAATATCTGCCGGATCAGCCTTCCGAAGCCTCCGCATAGCAACCAGGCCCGAAAGCGAACACATCAAGAAAGTCAAAAGCAACACCAGCAAAGCCCGCCTTGGAGCCATCGCTAGGGGCAAAAAAGTAACCTGCTTCGTCACATCGTATAGCCCTAAAGAAAGCGCAAATCCAGGAATGTACCCCAGCGCCGCTAAGATAACGGCTTCTTGAAACACGATAAAGAGTAAGTACAGGTTTTTGTAGCCCATTGCCTTGAGCGTTGCATACTCTGACAAGTGGGCAGACACATCCGAGTAGAGAATTTGGTAAACAATAACAGTGCCCACAATAAACCCCATCCCAACGCCCAGCGTAAAAATGAAGCCAATGGCAGTACTGGTTTTCCAATAGTTCTTCTCAAACTCCACAAATTCTTGGTGGGTCAAAACCCTAATATCTTGAGGCAGATTAGCTTTTATTCTGCTTAAAAGGCTTTGAGCATTCGTACCGGGCTGCAGCTGAATTAGCCCAATGTCGATTTCTCCCAACTTGCGATCGCTAAAGAGCCGCAGAAAGTTCAAATCATTGGTAATCACATTGCCATCCGCCCCAAACGAAGGCCCCAGGGTAAATAGACCGGCCACATTGACTCTTTTTCCGCCTAACTCAGTAGTAATAGACATGCCCTGATCAAAGACAGCGGCAACCGCTCCATATTCTTGGCGAGAGGCCCGATCAAACAAGATATTTTCATTGAGCTGAAGCTTATTAATATTTTGATTGATTTCAGAAAGCTGAAAAACCTGATCTCCCGGCCTAAAGCCATAGACATAAATGGCTCGAAAGCTCCCCGTATCTGGGTTTCTCCAGTCTCTAAAGCCGACATATAGCGGGCTGATCGATTTGACTCCCTCAAAACTCAGAACTTGATAGAGGCGTCGCCAAGAAAAGGTTCTCATGTAGCCCAAAGATTTGGAGCGGGCGCTGATTAAAACCAGATCGGTCTGCAAACTTTGATGCAGTCGGGTGGCGCTATCGTAGAGTGCGGCCTGAAAACCCAGCTGCATAAACATGAGAATTACTGCAAAGGCAATTCCTGCCAGCGCAATCAGCAGGCGTAGTCTTTCGCGGCTGAGCTGCAGCCATGCTAGGGGAATATCAAACATCATTAAGCCTGGGCTACGGGAGGAGAAGCTGTTCTGAAGGCTATTTGAGAAGTAGCACTTACCTAAAGACACTAAATATCAATCACCACATCAACCTGCAAATTGGTTAGTCTTGATGCCCTTTGGCTGTCGGCGGCATCGAGACGAATTTCTACCTCAACGATTCTTCGGTCAATATCTGCAGCGGGGTTTGTGCTCAAAAGAGCCTGGGGATTTACCTGTAAGCCCACCTGGGTAACCGTGCCGTGAAGCGGTGTGGGAATTGCATGGCTGGTAATAGTGGCTTTTTGGCCCACTTCAACTCGGTGAATATCCAGCTCATACACTTCGGTAATCACGGTCATTTGCTCTGTTTGCCCTAGCGCCACAATGCCTTTGTCGCTGATCAGCTCTCCTACTTGCGTATGGACTTTTAGAATCTGTCCGTCTATAGGCGCGTAGACGTAGGCCAACTTTAGATCGGCCTCCGCTTTGGTCACGTCAGCCATTGCCCTGTCTATTTCGGCTTGAGCCACCTGCACATCGGTTGGGCGCACCTCCGCTAGCTGGCTGAGCGTAGCTTGGGCAACTCGAATTCGCTGCTGAAAGGTTTCTGAAATGCGATCGCGATTGGCGGCGGCCTCATTGAGCTGCTTTTCAGTAGTTTCTAGAACTAAACGCTTGTTGTCTAGCTGAGAGGCTGTCACCGCCCCTGCTGCAAACAGTTCATGGTAGCGCTGATGCTCAAGCTGAGCATTTTCCAGCTCTGCAGCAAGACGAGCCACCGCCTGATCTTGAGCGGCAAGCTGCCCTCGCAGATCGGCCTGTAGCTGGGTGATGGTCGTGCCTTGGGCTTCTAGCTCGCCTGCTTTTGCACCTGCTTTTACCTTAGCAAGATTGGCTCTGGCCAGCTCAACCTCCTTCACCGCCTGATTCAGAGCGGCTTGCAGGCTCTCTAGGTTGTCGAGGACAGCAACAATCTGATTGGCTTCAATGCGATCGCCCTCACTCACCAATAGCCGCGCCACTCGGCTAGAGCTAAGCCCGGTTGGGTTAGTTGGGGCCGATAGGTAAATGACCTCTCCCGCTGGCTTCAAATAGCCCAGTGCAGAAACAGCCTGAGCCGGGGCGCTGGTTTCAAGCATTGAAGCGGTTTGGGGGCGATGTTGCAATTGCAAAAAGTATCGCAACGTAACGCCACTGAGCGTCAAGGCTGCAGCGATGGCGGCAATCGTTATCCACCGTCCTGTAGGTTTGAGAAGAGGCTTATCCCCTGAAACAGAATTAAGAGTCATAGCAGTTTCATCTGCGTTTCCGCAGTCCCCAATTGAAACTTTCGAAGTAGCTTACTCAATCGCAGTAAGCTAAGCAATGAACTATTTTTTGGATTGCACTAACCATTCTTTCGCTCTTATGCCAATTCTCTAAATAGTTACTAATTATTCACTCTTCTGCCCCCTATCTGCAGCACTTTTTTGTGGAATTGGTATTACTAATACTGCATCGGATTCGAGCGACGTTGAGTGCTTCTCCAGCTGCTAGGCGTGACTCCATGACACTGGCGAAACTGCCGAAAAAAGTGAACAGAGTGTTGATACCCTACCTGAGCCGCGATCCGCTCTACTGATTGGTTGGTTTCCAGCAGTAAAGAGCGGGCTGCTGCCATTCGTCGAGCAATAATCCATTGCTGCACGGTTTGTCCAGTTTGCCGTCCGATTAAATTGGTCAAATAAGCAGGTGAATATCCTGCTGCCTCGGCAACATCACTCAGAGTAATTGGACGATAATAATTAGCTTCGATGAAGTGAAACACTTCGCTCAAGCTAGAATCAGACGGAAAAATCCATTCAAGGGCAGGGGTCGGCGCAGATGCAGTCGCTAGAGAGACATTCCCCGCAGGAGATAGCTCAGAGGAGGGCTGTGCCTGCGATTCATACCACTGCTGGAGAGTATCTTGTTTTTGAAACTGGGCTGAAATCGCTCTGATCAGTTCTTCTACAGTGCAGGGCTTTGTTAAACAGTCACTTGCCCCTAGCTCCATAGCTTTACGAAGCTCTGTCCGATCATCCTTATCGGCGACAAAAATAAAGGGAATGACCGCTGTAGCAGGCGAGCGGCGCAGAATTTTCAGCACATCATACCCAGCAACATCCGGCATCACAATGCTACAGGTGATTAAAGCAGGTAAATGTTGTTTTGCCTGTTGAATCCCCACACGACCACTGTCAGCCGTAATGGGAGTAAACCCTTGGGCTTTCAATCCTCTAGCAAAGAGATCGCGAACCTGTCGCTGCCCCTCAATCACCAGTATCTTCCCTAAAGTCTTATCTTTCATATGCGCCCCCCATGAACAATGGGGAAGGATAGAGATTTCAAAACTTCGTAGCGCCATTTGTCATCGGCCACTTGCTAACACCACCCGTATGGCTACAGCGACCCATGACAAATGGCAAATGACAAGTGGCCCAAAATCTACTTTCCTATTGTCAGTTCCTGCAGCAAAGACTCAACATCGGCCTGTAGAGTCAAGAACTTGGCTTTGCCTTGGGGCTGCTCACTCCAATCCTCTACTACGCTCAACTTTCCCGCTAAAAACTCTGCTCGGCAGGCGTGGCGCTGAATTTTGCCGCTCGATGTTTTCGGAATACTGCCAGTTTTGACTAGCACAGTCGCATACACCTGTAGCGAGTGCTGAGCAGTGATGGCTCGACAGATATTGCCGACAACTTCTTGCACATTCAGCTTACGGAGGTAGTTTCGCTCTACCTCTTGAACAATGACCAGCCGCTCTTCGCCTTTGTTTTCTACCGTAAAGGCTGCTCCGCAACCGGCCCGCAGTGCCGAATGGCTCCTTTCAACGGTCAACTCAATATCTTGAGGGTAGTGATTTTGCCCTCGAATAATCATCAGATCCTTGATGCGCCCTGTAATAAACAGTTCTCCATCTAAGAGAAACCCTAAATCTCCTGTTCGTAAAAAGGGGCCCTGCTCTAATGTCTCTGGCTGTGCATCCACCGGATAAGCATCAAACGTCTGTTGCGTTTGCTCCTCTCGATTCCAGTAGCCCTGCGCCACACTTGGGCCTGATACCCAGATTTCTCCTACCTGGTTGGCTGGACAGAGCGTTAGAGATTGAGGGTCAACGATTAAGACATTTAAATCAAGCCAAGTTTGACCGCAGCCCACCAGCGTTCGAGATCCTTCTTGGGCCTTGGGGGTTGGCACCACCTGGTTTTGCTCCAGCGCGGTGCTGCTCACCGTATGAAGGACAGGAGATGCTGACTTCACTTTGCCTGTGACCATCAGCGTGGTTTCGGCCATGCCGTAGCAGGGGTGAAAGGCTTCCTCCCGGAAGCCGCAAGGGGCAAACACCTCTGCAAACTGCCTTAGCGTCTCTGCCCGAACCGGTTCGGCTCCGGTAAAGGCAACTTCCCAGCTACTTAGGTCGAGGTTGGCCAAATGTTTGAGGGTGACTTTACGAATACAGAGGTCATAGGCGAAATTGGGGCCGCCGCTAGTCGTGGCCTTAAAGCGAGAGATAGCCTGCAGCCAGCGAAGCGGCTTTTGCATAAACGCCATTGGAGACATTAGCACCGTCGGCGCACCGACATAGAGGGGCTGCAAGACGCCTCCAATCAATCCCATGTCGTGGTAGGGCGGCAGCCAGCTCACGCCCTGGCTTTGGGGCGTATCGGCAAAACTTTTGTGGATTAGAGAGGAGTTGTGCACGAGATTGCCGTGGCTAACCATTACGCCTTTGGGCGTTCCCGTTGAACCTGAGGTGTATTGCAAAAAGGCGAGCGTATCGCGATTTAGGTCTGGTTCTTGCCAGGCTGTAGCCAAGCTGCTGGCGAGGGCATCGCTGGCCACCCAGTGCAGTTGATTGAGCCCCAGTTCCTGAGTAAATCGCTTTTCGATATCTTTGAGCAGGGTAGCAGTGGTGAGTGCTAGTTTGGGTTCTGCATTGGCTGCGATCGCATGTAGTCTAGACAAGCTTTGGTTCCGGCGAGGGGGATAGGCAGGCACCGCCACCACCCCGGCATACAAGCAGCCAAAAAAGGCGGCAATAAACTCTAGCCCCGGTGGATAAATCAGCAGAGCCCGAGATCCGGTGGCGTTTAAGCTCTGCAGCGTAGCGGCAATTGCCCGTGCCTGTTCATCAAGCTGCCTGTAAGTTAGATCGACGGCCTCCGCTTCCCCATCTTGCAAGAAGGTATAGGCTGTTTGGTTGGGCTGGTCGTGCGCCCTACAACTGAGCAACTCTACGAAAGACAAAACTCTATAGTCGACATTAGTCGTATCAGTAAAGCAAGTAGTCATTGGAAACTCCTGAAGCAATTTGCCTGAGTACGGTTAATTCGAGCAGCGTTATTTGAACAGCCTTTTGCAATGCTTAACCCAACCTTATCCAGACGCTCCTCTGCGCTAGACGAACAAGTTCAATGCAGAACTCAATGGGTGAAGAAATGTAAATACTGGCGGTTCAATCAGCGAATGTCTCAAAGATCTTAGATTCGCTCTTAACCCCTTTCAAGACTGTAAAACTGTTGCTCAAGAACAGTTCTAATCATTAAAAGTCACACCGGAAGCATGCTGGAACGAAGACATGTTGGAACAAAAGAGCTACTCAGCTGCCGCAGAGCAATGTAGCTAGAAATAATTCAAAAGAAAAAAGACTTGAACTATCACTTGTTTATACAGGGTTATTCCAAAAGACTCAAGACACTGTCTGCTTTTAGGAAGAGAGGGAATAGGTCCTTTGACGCTCGACACCTCAATCATCTACCTAAAGACTGAGTTTTGAATAACTTTTCTTACTTTTCTGAATGCAAATTTGTGTACAAGACTACACAACAGCTTTATATCATGAGGCTTGTGTAAAGTGCACTGTGCAAACTGCTGTCTGTTTAGTCGTTTTGGATACGAAAATAGTAGTTTTAGCCGACTTAACCGAGCTGGCTGTACATTGAGAACGAGTTTTCTAAAATCCTTTCAACCTAGTAGCTGTAAGGCATTCTGCAAAATTATCTATTTAGTCCAGCAGTTAAAACTCCATTCCCTACGATTTTGGTTTGTAAAGATTCTGCAAAGCTGTCAAATAATAAGCCCTTTGATAACGGTCGATTGCCGTGTTTCAGACATATAGCCGCTGCGAGGATCAATATAGACAATATTCTCTGGTGGCTCAAATTCTTAAAATGGAGCTTGAATTACTGCTAGGAATCAAGCTGAAACCTTAATGCGGAAAATCGTCGTCTTAATTAGTTCTTAACTGAAGATCTAAAAAATAGTCAGTCCGATCAAAAGAATAGTCATTGAAATCAGACTGCTCCGGCAACTAAGCTTCAGCGAAAGAAGACGAGAGTTTGGTTGCTGCCGCTGTTTCTTGCTTATATCTTGTGGGGTAACTCAGCCCAGCAAGTTTTTGAGTGATGATTAAATGCTCCGAAACGGCCAGCTTAAATTGTTTCAAAGGCTTAAAGATGGAAATTCAAAATTCCCAAATCTCGCCACCTACAGAGTTAGAGAGCAGCGAGGTGACCGCGGTAGATTTGCCCGCAAAGCTACCCGCAGCAGCAGAGATCCAAGCCTGGATTGCTTCTTACCTAGCTGACCTGCTAGATATTGACGCCGATGAAGTTGATGTCACCATTCCCTTTGATCAGTATGGTTTAGATTCTGCAGCTGCAGTCGGCATGAGCGGTGATTTAGAAGATTGGCTAGGGCAGAAGCTCGATCCAACTTTGCTGTATGACTACCCTACTGTTCAAGCTTTAGCCCATCATTTAGCAGCTAGCTAAAAGAGTATTGTGAGCGCTCCTGTAGAACGAATCTCGGCTTTGCACCCTTGCCAACTCAGGAGAAACCATGACGGACATCACACAAGCATCAGACTCTCAAGATCAGCCAGATCAATCTTTCGATGCCTCTGGAGAAAGGCTTAGTAAGCACATTAAGCTGACCGAGATTAACTATCGACGCAACGTTGAATCTGACTACACCGAAAAGATAGAAGCGTTGGATCAAGGCTTTGACTATGACAGCAATAGCAAGGATTATTGGAGTGAGCCAGAACTGTCGTTGCTCTACGGTACTCCTCTCTACGAGCAGGCTTCCCCTTCGCAGCGAAGAGCCCTTAACCATCTCTATTGGGCTACGCAATACAACCAGACAGCAGCTACAGAAGCGAATGCTGTGCTCTATAACCAGGTAACAGCAGGCGTCTTTGAAGCAATCGGGGGATATGACGCACTTTGCCAGGAGCTTGACCTTGAAACTGAGCAGGAGCGGCACCATATTCACGCCTTTCACATGATTGGGTACAAGACTAAAAAGGCTGTGCTAGGCCCTACCGCGTTCAATGCATCCATTCAGGGGAAGTCGTCTCAAGGAAAGTCATCTAAAAAGGGCGGTTTAGGCAAGGGGGCAAAAGGCAAGGTGCGATCGCAACTCTTTTCCTTTGGCTGGCAGAGTTCACCGCTCTCGGCATTTCAAGACTCGGCCCTGCGCTTTGTCACCAATCAGGTGATGTTGAAAAATCAGACGCGCTATTACTCTCAGTACCTGCGCAATCTAGAGGAAAAAGGGGAGGCCATCCCAGCGCAAACGACGGGGTTGTTGGGGCAGCTAGCGCCTCGCCCATTTCTGCAATACTTCACCTTAAACTGTGGCAGCTCGCCCTTCTTAGCCTGTTTGTTTTACGTGACTCGCTTCATGGCAAACATGCTGATCAAGAACTACGAGTACCGCTACTCTCAGTACTACCGGGAATTGGAGCGCAAAGGGGCGTTTATTCCGGCTCCTCTGGCCGTTTCTCATTACCATCTCTTGGATGAAGCTTTTCATACGACCACATCGCAGCTCATTGCCCAAGATCTGTACAAAGATTTTGCTAAACCAACGGCCTACGAAAAGTTTCTCGCCAATATCACTATCTACCGTTCGCAGAGTGTGGGCCTGAGCGGGCTCTCTGGCAGCATGCCTGCTATCTTCCGCAAGGATGCTGACTTTATGCTCTCTTTTTACAGGCTGCTGCAATCACCTGTGTTTGGCATGTCTGCTCAGGAGGCTCTGCACTGGCTTGAGAAGTGCACGTGTCAAGAGCATGACGGCTTTCATCTGACGCTGAAGTACCATCAGCGGCTGGTAACCGATCTGCGGCGGCTGTTTGAGCCGATTGACTATCTTTGGCCGATCAATCGCGAGATGGGCGTTATGGCGGCAGGTGGCTCGATTGAGCAGGCAATCTCTAGTAACACCAAAGCATTTGCACAGTTCTCTCAGTCTGTTGCCTGACCTTGGTCTTGGCACAGCCCCACTCTTCGCAGCCGGCGAGCGAACTAGAACTAACTGGCTGCGACAGCAACAGCAATACTCAGCGTGAGAGGTCCGGACGTGGAAGCGATCGCAATTATCGGCATGGGCTGTCGGTTTCCCGGTGCCCAAAACCCGGAAGCTTTTTGGCAACTTCTGCACCAAGGGGAAGATGCCATCACTGAAGTGCCCCCAGAACGATGGAACATTGACGAGTACTACGATCCAGAGCCGGGCACCGTTGGGAAAATGAGTACCCGCTGGGGCGGCTTCTTAGAGCAGGTTGATCAGTTTGATCCGAGCTTTTTTGGCATTTCCCCCCGAGAAGTAGAGCGAATGGACCCGCAGCAGCGGCTCGTGTTGGAGGTGGCCTGGGAAGCCATAGAAAATGCCGGACTTGACCCCAAAGCGCTGAGCGGTAGCCAAACAGGCGTCTTTATGGGCATTGGCAACTATGACTATTGCCGCCTGTTGGCCCAAGACCCAAGCCAGATTAATGCCTACGACGGCACAGGCAACACGCTTTCGATTGCGGCCAATCGCCTCTCTTACACGCTAAATTTGCGAGGCCCCAGCGTGGTCGTCGAGACAGCCTGTTCGTCTTCGCTGGTAGCGCTGCATTTTGCCTGCCGCAGTCTGCAGAGCGGTGAGTCTGACGCCTGCCTGGTCGGGGGGGTTAGCCTGATGCTGTCTCCAGAGCCGTTTATCACCTATTCCCATGCCCACATGATGGCGGCCGACGGTCGCTGTAAAACCTTTGATGCCCGCGCCGATGGGTATGTGCGAGGGGAGGGCTGCGGTGTAGTCGTGCTCAAGCGCCTGACAGATGCCATTAAAGCGGGGGATACGGTTTTGGCCGTTGTGCGGGGAACTGCCGTTAACCAAGATGGTCTCAGCAATGGCTTGACCGCGCCCAATGGCCCCTCTCAGCAGGCGGTGATTCGTCTAGCCCTAAAGAATGCTGGAGTGACGCCAGCTCAGATCAGCTATGTGGAAACGCACGGCACCGGCACGTCGCTTGGCGATCCGATTGAGTTCAAATCTCTCAAAGCAGTGCTGATGGCGGATCGAAGCGTCGATCAGCCATGTTGGCTGGGCTCATTAAAAACAAACATTGGGCATTTAGAGGCGGCTTCTGGAATTGCCAGCGTGATCAAAGTGGTTCTCTCACTGCAACATCAGGAGATTCCGCCGCACCTACATCTGCAGGAGTTGAATCCCTATATTTCTCTGGAGGGAACGACGTTTTCAATTCCCAGTGAGCGTCAGCCTTGGTGGGTAAGCACAGAGCGGCGGCTAGCTGGCGTAAGCGCCTTTGGCTTTGGCGGCACTAACTGTCACGTTGTTTTAGAGGAAGCGCCTGTCTTGCCAGTTTGGCTGTCGTCAGAGTTGAAGCGTGAGTTTACTGCACCTGACGCCAAGCAGTCTGCACAAAATAGGCAGCAGCTCTTAGATCAAATCAACAATCAAATCAGTGACAGCGTTTGCGATCGCACCTCCCACCTGCTGACACTTTCGGCCAAAACTGAGCCAGCCCTGAGGCAACTGGCGCAGCGCTATGCAGAGTTCCTAGACACTCATTCTGAAGTCTCTCTAGCAGATATCTGCTTTACGGCCAATACGGGGCGATCGCACTTTGACCATCGTCTCGCTGTGGTGACAGACAGTGTTGAGCATCTGTATGACCAGTTAACCGCTTTTGGATCTGGTCAAGCGGCGACGGGGGCTGTGCATCACCACACGTCTAGCAAAAAGCGCCCTAAGATTGCTTTTCTCTTTACCGGCCAGGGCTCGCAATATGAGGGCATGGGCCGCCATCTTTACCAAACTCAGCCGATCTTCCGCCAAGCAATTGATCGCTGCAGCGAAATTCTGCACGCTTACCTAGAGCAGCCTTTGCTGGACGTGATGTTTGCACCGGCAGAGAGTACGCTCCTGCACCAAACTGCCTACACGCAGCCCGCCCTGTTTGCCCTGGAATATGCGCTGTTTCAGCTCTGGAAATCGTGGGGCATTGAGCCTGCTGCAGCGATGGGGCACAGTGTCGGGGAATATGTGGCGGCCTGTGTAGCCGGAGTTTTTAGCCTAGAGGATGGCCTTAAGCTGATTGCTGAGCGGGGGCGGCTGATGCAGGCACTGCCGGCAGAGGGTGAGATGGTGGTGGTGTTTGCCCCTGAAACGGAGGTGGCGGCGGCGATTAAACCCTATGTGCAGGTTGAGATTGCAGCGATTAACGGCCCTAAGTGCATTGTGATATCGGGCCAGCAGCGGGAAGTAGAGGCGGCCATTGCCCCACTGCAGGCGCGGGGCATTAGAACCCAACCACTACAGGTTTCCCATGCCTTCCACTCACCTCTAATGCAGCCGATGCTGGCAGAGTTTGAGCAGGTGGCTGCCGCAGTTCACTACTCACCGCCCCAGATTAAGCTGATTTCCAATGTTACCGGGGAGGGGGTGACAGATGCGATCGCAACCCCTGAGTACTGGTGCCAGCAT
Source organism: Pseudanabaena sp. FACHB-2040 (assembly GCF_014696715.1). Classification (NCBI taxonomy): domain Bacteria; kingdom Bacillati; phylum Cyanobacteriota; class Cyanophyceae; order Pseudanabaenales; family Pseudanabaenaceae; genus Pseudanabaena; species Pseudanabaena sp. FACHB-2040. The sequence continues at coordinate 72,988 of NZ_JACJQO010000004.1, read as the reverse complement.
GTCTGCCAGCCCGTCCGCTTTGCTCAGAGCCTAGAAACGCTGCATCAGCAAAAATACGCTCTCTTTTTAGAAGTGGGCCCCAAGCCAACCCTGATTGGCATGGGCCGCTACTGCCTTGCAGAAGCTACCGCAGACGGAGCGCCGATTCAATGGCTGCCCAGCTTGCGCCCAGGTCGCAATGAGGGGCAGCAGATGTTGCAGAGCTTAGCCACTCTGTATGGGCAAGGCGTAGCGGTAAATTGGGCCAGCTTTGATCAGCCCTACCCTCGGCGGCGGCTGCAGCTGCCCACCTACCCTTTTCAGCGGCAGCGCTATTGGGTCGATATTCCTACAGTCCCTAAGACCAGCGAGCACTCCTCTGCTCTAGCCCATCTATTGCACGGCGATACCCAGCACCTCGTCAAACAGCTACAGGCCGCAGGCACCCTCTCACAGGATGAGCTGAAGCTATTACCCAAGCTGCTAGATCTGCTGGTGAAACAAGATCAGCAGCAGCAAACAGCAGCCTCCATTCAAGATTGGCTCTATGAGATTGCGTGGCAGCCCCAGCCGCGTCAAGTAAAGCCTGCCGTGGAAAATGGCGGCCGCAGTCTGGGGCATTGGCTAATTTTTGCCGATACCGCCGGAGTTGGGCGAGCCTTAGCAACGCGGCTACAGGAGCAGGGACACCGCTGTAGCTTGGTGTATCCCGGAACAACCTATGCAGAAGAAGCAGGAATCTGGCGGATAAACCCGGCCCAGGCTGCCGATTTCGACCGACTCTTTCAGGCGCTAGGGCAACATTTAGACTTAACAGGCATTGTGCATTTGTGGAGCCTGGAGGCAGCGTCAGTTCCCCCCACGCTCTTCTCATTGGAACAGGCCCAAACGCTGGGAGTTGGCAGCCTGTTGCCTTTGCTGCAGAGCTTGGCAAACCCCGACAATGCTCTGGGGCAAAACCAGCAGGCCCACCCACGTTTGTGGCTGGCGACCCAGGGCGCGGTTGCGGTGGGTGCTGCCCTCACAGGCGTAGCCCAAGCGCCGCTCTGGGGCCTGGGTAAGGTGGTGGCACTAGAGTATCCCGACTGGTGGGGCGGCCTGATCGATGTCGCGGCTGATCCTGAAACCGCCTCGCTGCAGCTGCTGGCAGAGCTAGACGATGCCCTGGGCGAAGATCAAATTGCCTTCCATGAGGGCACTCGCTATGTCGCGCGCCTAGTGCGAAAGTCTCTGCCAGAGCCTCAAAGCCTCTCACTGCAGCCCGAGGGAACCTACCTAATTACTGGCGGCCTGGGTGCTCTGGGCCTCAAGCTGGCTCATTGGATGGTCGCTCAGGGCGCGCGTCAACTGGTGCTCACAGGGCGGCAGCAGGCGTCTCCAGAGGCGCAAGCTATGGTCAATCAGCTGGAGCAGTCGGGGGTCAGCGTTCTCATTGCCCAAGCAGACGTGTCTAGCGAAGTCGACATGACTCGGCTGTTTGAGCAAATCAAAACATCACTGCCTCCGTTACTGGGCGTCGTCCATGCAGCGGGCGTCTCTCGCTATGAGGCGATTGCCGATATGGAGCCTAGCGCCCTAACAGCGGTGCTGCGACCTAAGCTAGTGGGCACCTGGATTCTGCATCAGCTGACGCAGGAGATGAGCCTAGACTTTTTCGTTAGTTTCTCCTCGATCTCATCGGTCTGGGGGTCTAAAGGGCAAGCCCACTACGCTGCCGCCAACCAGTTTCTCGATGCCCTAGCGCACTACCGACACGGATTGGGATTGCCTGCCCTCAGCGTTAACTGGGGGCCTTGGGCAGGCGGCGGCATGGCGCTAGAGGAGTTTCAGGTTTGGCTAACCCGCATGGGCATAGAGGCCCTGCAGCCCAATCAGGCAATTGCTGCCCTAGGCTACTTGCTCACGGCAGGCTCGGTTCAAACGACGGTGGCTAACGTAGACTGGGCTCGGTTCAAAGACTTATTTGAAGCTAGGGGTAAACGCCCCTTGCTAGAGGGCTTGGGCGCTTCCCCGACAGTCCTCACACCAACGGCTGAGTCCTCTGCCGCCGGGCAACCCTCCGCTATTGTGCAGCAGTTAGAACAGGCGGCGGGTTGCGATCGCTACTCCCTACTCAAAACTTACCTGCAGCAGGCAGTGGCCACAGTGCTGCGGCTGCCCGATCTGCCCGACCCTGAGCAGGGTTTGTTTGATCTAGGTATGGACTCTCTCATGGCGGTTGAGCTGGTCAGCTCCCTGCGGGCTCAGCTTCAGGTAGAGCTGCCCATCGCTGACTTTATGCAGGCATCTCACATCAGCGCGTTAACTGCTCTGCTGCTGCGGCAGATCTCGCCTGAGGATGTGCCAGAGCAGGAGCCCATAGAAGGTGCAGTTAGCGGTTTAAATCTCTCTGAGGAAGCCGTTTTAGACAGCGCTATTTATCCCAGCGCAGCCACCTTTGAACCCACAGAAGCCAGCACCATTCTGCTGACAGGGGCAACCGGCTTTTTAGGAGCTTTTCTGCTGAAGGAAATGCTTCAACAAACAGAGGCAACTCTGTACTGCCTAGTTCGCGCGACAGATGCCGAGCATGGTTTGAAAAAGATTCAGGCCAATCTAGACACCTATTTCTTCCCCCAAAAATACGACAGCTCCAGAATCGTTCCCATTGTGGGCGACCTATCACAGCCCCGGTTAGGTCTTTCAGATGCCCAGTTTGGGGAGCTAGCCCAGAAAGTAGACGTGATTTATCACAATGGGGCCGTTCTGAATTTCGTCTACCCCTATTCAGCGCTAAAGTCCGCCAACGTTTTAGGCACCCAGGAGATTCTGCGGTTAGCCTGCCAGTCTAAAACTAAGCCCCTGCACTACGTTTCCACGGATGCAGTGTTTGATTCATCGGCCTACTACGGCAGAGAGGTCACCGAATCAGAGCCCACTCTGCACACAGACGGAATAGACCTGGGCTATACCCAAACCAAATGGGTCTCCGAAAAACTGGTGACCTTGGCAGGCGATCGTGGGTTGCCGGTCACGATCTACCGGCCGCCTCTCATTGCAGGCGACAGCCAAACCGGGCTCTGGAACACCGACGACTTTACCTGTCGATTCCTCAAAGGCTGCATCCAGATGGGGAGTATGCCCGACATGAACTGTGGCATTACGCTGGTTCCGGTTGATTACGTTAGCCAGGCCATCGTTTACCTCTCTAGACAGCCAGAGTCGATAGGAAAAGCCTTCCACCTAAACAATCCCAATTTCTCTAGCTGGAGCGGAGTGGCCGAAGCCATCAATCAATGCGGCTATCCAGTGCGTCAAATTCCCTATGACGCTTGGGAAGCCGAGCTGATTGCATCTACCACAGCAGCCGATGCTGGAACTCATGCCTTAAATGGTCTCCTGCCCTTCTTCCTGCGGCGCTGGTCTGACGAGCAGCTTACCTTTGCTGGATTGGGGCAACGCCGGGCCAAGCTCAACTGTCAGGCCACCGTAGCCAGCTTGGCTAACACAGCAATTGCCTGCCCGCCAGTCGATTCGCGCTTAATCAATACCTACTTCTCATATCTCATTCGCAGTGGTTTTCTGCAGGCTCCAAGGGTTGAAGTGAGCAGCCTGTCCTAGCGGCCTTGGTCTAAACGCTCTTTCAAGATGCGTGAGTTCTTGCACTGACGAAAGCCTCTGCTAGGGCTAGCGTCAATCCCTGCTAATTCCTATTCCCCAACTCCCATGAAGCCTTCTAATATTCACACTCTGGTCTTTCTGGTCACGGGGTTTCCCCCCGATGTGAGTGGCGTTTCACTCTTTAACTGGGAACGCGCCCAGTGGTTTGCCAAACAGGAGCAATACCGGGTCGTTGTGTTTGCCCCTGACTGGCAGCAACCTAGTGAAAGTCTCTCAATTCCCCCCGACTTGCGCCACAAGTTAATCATTGAGCGGTATCCTTCAAAACCTTGGATTCCTTACCCTCCCACCCATGTACCTCGGTTCAAAGCTGCTCGATACATTAAACAGCGACTAGGCAACTACAATCCTGCTCTAATCGTTGTAACAGACGTAGAGCGCTATTTCCTGCTAAGCACCTGGCAACTGCCGGGTAGAGGCTATGCCAAAGCCAACCAAATCCCCTACGTTGCCGAGTACCACACGGATCTGTACAACTTTTCGGCATCTTACCCCGGCTGGCAGTGGCTGCGGCAGGCGGCGCGAAGTTCTCAAATGGCCAGCTACCTGTATCGCCAGTTTGATGTCACAGTCTGCGCTAGCCTGGCTGCTAGCCAAAGCTGTCAAGAGCTGGGCATTCCCAGTGTTCAGACAATTCCGTTTCTGGGGATTGACGTTTCCACTTACAGTCCGGCTCGCCGAAATCGGCAATGGCTAAAGCCGTGGCTGAGTGAACAGGAGCAGCACAACAAGGTTTTGCTGTTCCTGGGGCGGTTGGGTTTTGAGAAGCGGGTTGATTTACTCATTCAAGCTTTTGCCAAGCTTCAGGAAAAGGAACCCAACTGCTCTCTAATTATTGCTGGCGATGGGCCTGACACTGTGGTTAATGCGCTCAAAAGACTGGCAAAACCCATTTCAAACATTCACTTTACGGGGTTTTTATTAGGAGAAACAAAGGCCAATGTTTTAGCCTCTTGCGATGTGTTTTGTAGCCCTTCTCCCTATGAGACCTTTGGGCGAACTGTTGTCGAAGCAATGGCTTCAGGGCTGCCGATAGTTACGGTTAATAGTGGTGCCGTATCAGAGTACATTTCAAATCGAGTTAATGGCTATCTTGTTCCCCCTGACGATGCCGAAGGGTTAGCCAATGGCATTGGCAATGTGTTGCTCAGCAATTCTACAGGCGTTGTTGAGCAAGCGTTAAAAGACGCTAAACAGTTTTCGCTGGATCAAGGGTGTGAGAATTTAAGCCGCTATTATCAGCAGCTTTTAGGCATTAAACAAGACGACAAAGATTTAACGAGTCTAAGCAGGCTGTAAGCAAACCCCATGCTGACGATCCTGTTTTACAAACCCGGAGCTTAGAGCCATGTCACAGTCTTTGAAGCGAGTCGTTGTCACAGGGTTAGGCGCAATTACTCCACTAGGCAATACGGTTAAAGACTACTGGCAAAACCTGCTGCAGGGGCAGAGCGGGATTGGGCCGATTACCTTATTCGATGCCTCTCATCTCGCCTGCCGCATTGCCGGGGAAGTCAAGGGGTTTGATCCGGGCGACTATTTACCGCGCAAAGATGCTAGACGAATGGATCGCTTTGCTCAGTTTGCGGTCTGTGCCAGCCAAGATGCGATCGCACACGCCAACTTTGAGATCAATGACCTCAATGCCAACGACGTGGGCGTTTTAATCGGCAGTGGGGTGGGCAGCATCAAAGTCATGGAAGAGCAGCAGGAGATCTACCTAACCCGAGGCCCCGATCGCTGCAGCCCTTTCATGATTCCGATGATGATTGCCAACATGGCGGCTGGGTTAACCGCCATCCATACCGGAGCAAAAGGCCCCTGCTCCTGCACCGTAACCGCCTGTGCTTCTGGGTCTAACGCGATCGGAGAAGCCTTTCGGTTGGTTCAGTGGGGCTATGCCAATGCCATGATCTGCGGCGGCACCGAGGCCGCCATCACCCCCCTCTCGATTACCGGATTTGCCAATGCCAGAGCGCTATCTACCCGCAATGCAGAACCGACGCGGGCCTCTCGACCCTTTGATTGCGATCGCGATGGCTTCGTCATGGGCGAGGGAGCAGGCATTCTCCTACTAGAAGAGTTGGAACACGCCCTGAATCGCCAGGCTCCCATCTATTCAGAAATCGTAGGCTACGGTCTGACCTGCGATGCCCATCACATGACAGCTCCCGTTCCCGGCGGCAAAATGGCGGCGGCCGCAATGTCGCTAGCCCTCAAAGATGCCAACCTGTTTCCCAATCAGGTGAGCTACATCAATGCCCACGGCACCAGCACCCCCGCCAACGATATCAATGAAACCTTAGCAATCAAACGAGCGTTGGGAGACCATGCCTTTCAGGTTGCGGTCAGCTCCACCAAGTCAATGACAGGGCATCTGCTGGGCGGCTCCGGTGGAATTGAGGCTGTAGCCACAGTACTTGCGATCGCCAACAACACGATCCCGCCTACCCTCAACCTCGACCACCCCGACCCAGCCTGCGATCTCAACTACGTTCCCCACCACAGCCGCAGCCAGCCAGTAGATGTTGCCCTTTCCAACTCCTTCGGATTTGGCGGGCATAACGTCACGCTTGCATTCAAAAAATTTGAACTCCAATAGCCCATTGCAATTAATGCACGAACTAAAGCTGGAGCACACCAATGTCAACTTTAACTAACGTTAATTCACCTAACTATTCTCTATCTAATGCTGATGATAACCAACCCGATTCAATTGCTTTGAACACCGCTAAGCCTGTTCTGACACTGGAAGAAATTCAAAAGAAACTGCCTCATCGCTATCCTTTTGCTCTAGTTGATCGCATAATTGAATATAAGCCGGGAGAGCGAGCCGTTGGCATTAAAAATGTCACCTTTAACGAACCTCATTTCCAAGGTCACTTTCCTCAACATCCCATCATGCCTGGAGTCCTCATCGTAGAGGCAATGGCGCAGGTAGGGGGCATTGTCCTCACCCAGATGTTGGAATCTGACAGCGGGCTGTTTCTATTTGCCAGAATCGATAAAGCTCGGTTTCGTCGCCCAGTCGTGCCAGGCGATCAGCTAGTCATCACGGTTGAAGTCCTGTCAGTCAAACAGCATCGTTTTGGCAAGGTGCAGGCATGGGCTGAAGTAGATGGTGAACTGGCTTCTGAGGGACAGCTTACGTTTTCCCTATTAAACGCATAAAGGAGAAACGAGAAAGCAGAGAGCACTTCGCTTAGCAGGCTTAATCACCCTGCCAAGCGGTGGATTTATGCTGCTTCAAACCTTAAAAGGTTAGCAGAAATCAAACTCTACAAAAGGGGAAATCGTAGTGAATAGAGGCCCCTAGAGCACCGTTACAGTCTTTGTTTCAAGCTTTAACACCTTCAGCTAATCAGGTAACCACAGTGGAAAATCAACCCCTTCTGCAGGTATACACGCCCGGTAGTGACCTGGCCGCAGGTTTTAACCTAAACCAGTTGGTTTGGGGGCGTGCTGGGAATGATACCTTGCTGGGCTTTCAGCCCGTTCAAGGCACCTCCGTTAAGTCTCAATTTGACATTCTTGTAGGTGACGTAGTCCTTGATGATCCTGCCTTTCGCTCCTGGAGCGACACCTTTGTTCTGGGGGATTGGACGAAGCCCTACTACGCCAACGGCAACCTCGACAATTTCAACTTTGGCCTCAACGACTACGCTTTAGTCGTTGACTTCAACCCTGAACTAGACTCCATTCAGCTACACGGCGATTCCGGCAACTATCAGCTGCTAGATGTGGGACTGGGCTCGGCAATACTGCTGCAGCAAGAAACTGGGTTTGACACCGTAGGCTTTTTGCTAGGCAGCTCCAGTTTGACTCTAGAAAACAGCTATTTTAACTTCCGAGGCTCTACACCCTCCAAGACAACGCTACCGAAAATTCAGCAGCAGGGAACGGCAGAGTTCGATATTTCTGGAGCGACGGCAACAGATACCGAGGGCAATGTTTATGTTGCCGGAGGAACAACGGGTTCTCTTGCCAAGTCCAACTCCAGCGGGGCACGCGATGCGGTCATCTCCAAGTATGACAGTGATGGCAATTTGCTGTTTACTAAGCAGTTTGGCACTTCAAACTTTGAAACCATTTATGGCATCGCTACCGATCCAAACGACAACCTGTATGTAACCGGAATTACAGCAGGCGACCTAGCAGCCCCAATGCAGGCTACCGATTCCGATGCCTTTGTTGCCAAATATGACAGTGAAGGCAATCAACTGTGGATTGAGCAATTTGGACAAAATTCTATCTTCCAAAGCTTTGGTCTTGATGTCGATGCAGATGGCAATGCTTACCTAACAGGAATCGATGTTAAACCCTCTATTGATCTAGCTACCGATGATTTTTGGGCCGCTAAGTTTGACACTAATGGCAACCAACAATGGTTCACAGAAGTCAATGGCTTTGACGATGCCTTTGATGAGTCGTACGATATCACTGTTAGTGAAGATGGCAGCCTATACACAACCGGATGGACCTTAGGAGATTTAGAAGCCCCTGGTGCCAATGCTGGGGTTTATGATGCCCACATTACTAAGTTTGATAATGCGGGAGAGCGTGAGTGGATTCGACAATTTGGCAGCTCAGATTACGACTGGAGCTCAGGCATTGACACAGACAGCCAGGGCAATGTCTACGCTGCCGGTTGGACCTTGGGTGATCTAGAAGGAACTAATGCCGGGTCTTACGATGTCTGGCTAAGCAAGTACGACAGCCTGGGGAACCAGCAGTGGCTGCAACAGTTTGGATCTGTGGATAATGATCAGGGCTTTGACCTGTTTATTGACTCCAGCGACAACCTTTTCCTAACAGGGTTCACGGATGGATCTTTAGCAGGCACCAATGCCGGGTCATTTGATGCCTGGGCAGCCCGGTACAACACCGAGGGTCAGCAGATCTGGCGGCAGCAGTTTGGCACCTCTGACTTTGATCAGGCTTACGCGATTACTGGTGACAATGCTGGCGGTCTCTTTGTTACAGGAGTAACTCAGGGCTCTTTCGGTGATGTCAGTGCCGGATCGTTTGACTCTTGGGTGGCAAAGCTTGATGCTGAGTCAGGCACCCTGGTTGACTTTAGTGGGACTTCACAGCCAGGCAAAAGTGTTTCGTCGCCCAGTCTTGGGGCCAGCGCTGGGTCCCCACAGCTTACCGATGAAGATATCAGCTATATCAACATTTTCTTCGAAGACTTCTTGGCATCTCTTAACATTGATTCCTACGGTACTGGGCTGGAAGCTTACTTGGGCAACCCTTATGGTCAACCAATGCCTCCTTCAGCCGCTGTGCCCGAGCCTTCCTCGGGGATAGGGCTGTTGTTGATAGCAGCAGCTGCATGGGCAAGTACAAAGCTCAGACCTCAACCGCGATCCATCAGAAAACCAACAGGCCAACTCGCTTTAGAATTTGATAAAGCAGTGTAAGAGGCCGTTTGAGAAGTAGCAGAGCCAACCTAGATTCCCCCTAATCCCCCTTAAAAGGGAGCGAAAAGTTCTACTTAATAAGGAGGATTAAGGGGATCTTTATTACAGTTACTGGCTACTTCAAACGCTCTAACAAGTGGTCCCCAACGCGGAGAGCGTTTGCCATGATGGTCAGTGCCGGATTGATGGCTGCACTGGAGGGAAAGAAACTGCCATCTACAACGTAAAGATTGTCAACGTCGTGGGTGCGGCAGTTAATGTCTAGAACAGAGGTTTGAGGGTCAATGCCAAATCGACAGGTTCCAACCTGATGGGCTACTCGCTGTAGAGGATCGCGTTTGGAGAAGTAAAGGGAACAGGGAAAGGCAATGTCTCTGCGATCAATCGACTTCAAGACAGCAATCCACCGCTTGATCAGGCGATCAAAGGCTCTAGTGTTATTGGGACGGTAGTCTAGAACGATCTGATTCTCCTTAAGACGTACTCGATTTTGAGGATCGGGTAGATCTTCGGCTATGGCTAACCAGTCAACAGAATGATGGGCAACTTTTTCTAGCAAGAAACCTGGTAAAAACTTAGGTGCTTCTGAAGAAAGCATGTCTTTGTTAATTTTGCCTAGAAGCTGCACATGCCCCATCGGGTAATCGAAGCCCGGTTCACCCCAGTAGAAATCGTTAATTGCCACCGTCTTTTGAAAAACGGTTGGGTTTATCTTCCAGCCGACGCTCATGACCACTCCATTCTGATGCTTCATGAAGTTGCGCCCAACCTGGTCAGAACTGTTGGCTAGCCCGTTGGGGTGCAGATCGTTGGCTGAACGCAGCAAAAGCGCGGCTGAATTAACCGCACCGCAAGCCACAACAACGATGCCTGCTGAGAATACCCGATGCTGGTCGCCAACTTGTGTCTCAACCCCAATAACCTCTCGCCCGGATGGACTGGTGTGTAGACAAGTTACCTTTGCTTCGGTAATTAACGTTAGTCTGTTGCGGCCCAGCGCTGGACGAATACAGTTTATATCTGCATCTGATTTGCCATAGATCATGCAGGGAAAGCCGTCGCAGGTACTGCACCGAACACATTGGCTAAGGCAGCGATCGCCTTCATGCAGCTTAATTGCTAAGGGTACAGGAAAGGGCTGTAAGCCTTGCCCTTTTAAGCCGTCATGAATCTCTTGGATGCGAGGTTCGTGGACAATCGGCGAAAAAGGATAGGGCTTGCTCCGCACTGGCTCAGTCGGATCTAGCCCTTGCTGTCCATGAACCTGGTAGAGATTTTCTGCCTCGGTGTAGTAGGGCTCCAAGTCTTGATATTTCAAGGGCCATTCTGGAGAGAGGCCGCCGTCATGGTGAACTGTGTCAAAATCTTGCTCTCGCAGCCGAAACAGAGCTCCCCCGTAGACTTTGGTATTGCCACCAACGTAATAGCTCGTGCTGGGGTGAAGGGGTTCGTCGTCTCTATCGAACCATACTTCTGAAGTTCGGTAGCGGTCTCTTTGAAAAACTTGAACGGCGTCTCGATTTGCCATTTCTACTGGCAAGAAGCGCCCTCGCTCCAAAAGCAGTATTTTTTTGCCGCTGGAAGCAAGTCGGTGAGCCAACGTACCGCCTCCGGCTCCTGTACCAATGATAATAATGTCATAGGAGGTTCCAGCCATTTTTTTGTGTTCTTTTATCCTCCAAGAGTAGTTTGAAAGGAAACAGAAGCTTGCTGATTATTTGATAAGAGGATGTAGTATTTCTTAGCTTAACGGGATACAAACTATTCGCTGCAGAACCTCTTAAATTTTCATATTTTGAAGCATAAAATCTGGGTTTAACTATCGCACTTTCAATTTACTACTGGGTACTTATTAATACAACAATGACTGACTTACAAACAGAATACAGTGGCTTTCTCCCAGCTCTACTTGTTTCAATAAGCTATTCCTTTAGACAGATACTTTGTTAACTAACTATGTTGAACTTAGTTACTGCAGCTCTATTTCTGGTGATCTTCTAGTTTTGCGATCGCATCTCTCAAGTTCACCCGCGCCTGCACCTCAAACTGCTCTCTAAAGGCATCAAGGTAATAAAGCGGCTGCCGCTCTAAAAACCCACGCAGAATCTCAACTCGCTTTTGCCTGAACAGATCTACAGGAACCCAAGCATATTCTGTTCTGATGTTTTCCTCGTACTGCCAGAAATCAGCTTGGCTACCCAAAATAGAAAGGTCTATGTCAACCAGTAGCTGAGCATCCCTATCGCTGACTTCGCTGTTGTGGCGGGTAGCGAGTATGAGCTGAGAGACGCTTTCGGCGATGTCGCTGCTGAGGCCAGATTGATGGATAACCGAACTGGCCCACTCAGCACTTTTTTGCTCGTTGTCGGTTCTTTTAGGATCATAGATTGCGTCGTGGAACCAGACCGCGAGTTCGACTTGCTCAGGGCAGCGGGCGAGAGACTTTGCTGCGTCGAACTTGGAGAGGCAGTCTTGGAGGTGGGTGAGTGTGTGGTAAAAGCGGTCTGGGGATGAATAGGCTTGGAGCAGCTGCTCTAGCGCTTCACTAGGCACTCTCGGAGCTTGTAGATTCTGCCAAAGCTGTTGCCAGCGATCAATATAAATCGTTCGCTTACAGTTCAACAATTACATGAACGGTTGTGCGGGTACCTGTAATGATTAGCTCCCCTTGCAAAATGTCTGGGTTCCGGTTGACGTAGCGGAACGTGGTTTGAGCAGTCATGGTGACTTTTCGGTACAAATAACAGGGCCATTGGCTAAGTTTAACTCTGCAAAGACAAGTCTCCCTCGTAAGGTACGTCGCGCTTTGCAACAACGTACCCTACAAGGTCTTGCAGAAAAGAAATCTAGCCTTCTGAATCCGCCTCAGCCACCTCGCGTTTGGTCAGGATGGAGAGGTATTCGCCGCTCCTGCCAGTGGGGATGATTTGGGACCAGTGCTTAGGTTCTGCGTAGTTAAAGACGGCCAGAGCTTGGATAGTTTTAACAATCGCACCGTAGTCGCCCAGCAGAATGTGCCTCAGCATCGCCTGGTTAGGCGAAAGCGGGATGGACTGAAGCAGTTCAAATTTATTTTCTTCACACATGGTTGTTCTACCTTCCGTTGTAGTTGAGGAAAGTAGAACTCAAGACCCAGTCTCTCAAGCTAGCTTAGGCAAAGGGAGAGACTAGATCCTAAAATGGCTCTAGCCCATCGACTTACCGTGATTAAGTTGAGAAGGTTAGGGGATTAGGGAGGGTGCCATCCTCTCTTTTCCCCGCAGAGCCTTAAGTTCTACGAGACGGCTGATTGCTCAGCCTGATTGTTAAAGGTATCAGAACGAGATCAGAAGTTCAACCGTCTTCAAAAAAAGCAAGCTGCGGAACGCAGCCAGCCCTAAAGTTGAACTCCCCAAGTTGGCGTCAAGCGCAGCGCGACCCAACACCAACCCCTAGCGCAAATTAACCACCTTTGGAGAGTCGACCTGTTGCTGCCGTTCTTGCAGAGCCTTGTCGATCAGCTTTGCGACCAGCCACGAGATCGATCGCTCTTCCGCCTCGGCCCACTGCTCTAGTTCCTTCTTGTGCTCAGCCGGAACATAGGCCACCACTCTATCTAAATCGGTTTTTCCGCCCATTTTGGCCTCTACTCCCGGTGCTCTGTTTCCCCAGGATACAAGTAACAGCATAGCCTGTGTTTTGCTAGCCTATGCTGTGCTAGCATGGCCTAGCATAAGGCTTCATAAGGATCTTGCTGTGAACTACCAGACCTTGCTAACAAACGCTGTCAACCCCCCAACCGCCGCACCTGCGGGCATTGTCTTGCTCTCCTCTAGAGAACTCGAAAAAATGCGTCGCGCCGGACATTTGGCCGCTCAGCTACTCGATCACCTAGAGCCAATGGTTCAACCCGGTGTGAGCACTCAGGAACTCAATGACGAGGCCGCCCACTGGACAGCAGCCCACGGAGCTATCAGCGCGCCGCTGGGCTATGCACCATCGGGGCATCCGCCGTTTAAGGGCTCAATTTGCACTAGCGCGAATGAGGTGGTGTGCCACGGCATCCCCAGTCCTAAGCACATTCTCAAAGATGGCGACATCATCAACATCGATGTCACGCCCATTCTCGACGGCTACCACGGCGACACATCGAGAACATTTTTGGTAGGCAACCCGTCTCCGCTGGCTCGAAAGCTGGTCGAGGTGACTCACGAAGCGATGATGCGAGGCATTGCCGAAATTAAGCCAGGAGCCAGAGTTGGCGATATTGGTGCGGCGATTCAGGAATATGCCGAAGCCAATGGGTTCTCTGTGGTGCGCGACATGGTGGGGCATGGCGTGGGCAGACAATTCCACACAGAGCCGCAAATTCCGCACTACGGCAAGCGCGGCACCGGCCTAAAGCTGCGACCGGGAATGGTATTTACGGTTGAGCCGATGCTGAATGAAGGCACCTACAAAATCAAAGTTTTGGCTGACCGCTGGACGGTTCTCACTAAAGATAAAAAGCTCTCGGCCCAGTTTGAGCATACGGTTGCCGTTACTCAAGACGGGGTCGAAATTTTGACCCAACTATAAAAAAAGCCCCTCCTGAGAGGGGCAATGGGTGGGTTCTTGAGAGACATGAGGGGCTGCTAATACTGCACTTGACCCTCCCACCGTTTGGGCACCCCTTCGGGGGGGGCTTTTTCCCTGTTGTTTAACTAGTTGCTAGAAGATCCGTCTTCATGACTAGCGCCGATTGGTTTGCAGGTCTTGTGGATCTAGGTTGATAAAGGGAACTGCTCCGTCGCCGCCCAGCACTTGGGGAAACTTGCCGTCCCATTTTTCAATGGCCTGTTTCTGCAACAGTTCAGACGTTAGAGTTTCGCGCAACAGACGCTGGGCTTCGGCTTGTCCTTTGGCTCGGTTAATCGTGGCTTCGGCTTCTTGCTCAGCTTCTCGCGCAATGTAAACAGCTCTTTGGGCGCGCTGCTCAGCGATTTGCTTTTCTTCGACAGCCTTAGAAAACTCGGTCGAGAAGTTGAGATCGACCACGCTAGTATCTAAGACGATAATGCCGTACTTATCAAGCCGCTGCCCTAGGGCGTCGTCAAAATCTTGCTTGAGTTCATCCCGCTTGGTAATCGCTTCTTCAACGGTGCGGCGGGCGGCTGCAACCTTAAAAGATTCCTGGGTTTGAGGGGCGATGATTTTAGACACAATGTTTTGCAGTGTGCCTTGGGTGCGGCGAATAGTCACCACTTCAATCGGGTCGAGGCGGAAGTTGATGGCAAAGCTAGCCGAGAGCTGCTGCAAGTCCTTAGTAGAACTCTGGGCGGGCACCTCAAATTTTTGCACCGTCACATCGTAAACATCGACTTTGGCAACCAGGGGAGGTTTGAAGTGTACCCCCTCCAGCAACGCCCCATCCTGTGCTTTACCCAAAATGCTGAGGACGCCGGCCTCACCAGGATTGATAATTACAAAGGAATTGAGGCCGACAACCGCTAAAAGCGACACCAGGCCCACCAGCACAAGGGTTTGCCAGTTTGGCTGATCTTTCATCTAGATTTCCTGCATTTTACCGTTCTACGCCATCTGACTCTAGCGCAAACCTAGGTTTGCCTACAGGCGTCAATGGCGAAATGAGTTCAGAATCGTAGGGAAAGAAGAGTGAGATTGCTCGTTTACGATTGCAAACGAGTCGTGAAGTCTCTGTGATTTTCCTAAAAAAGATTTATGGAAGTAAGAATCAACATTAGCCATTGGGCACACTGGAAAGGGCCACTGCTGAAAGCTTCCTCACATTATGAGCACATCATCACTCAGCTTGAAAGCTGCCCTGAGAAACCTTCCGGATAATGCAACAGAGGCTACTGTTAATGATTTTTTTGCAAATCAACTATTACAAGCCTTGGGATTTCAATCCGGAGAAATTCATCCTCAATATCCTACTGGTGGCGGGAAAGCTGTAGACCAAGCTGCCAGAAAAACTATTGGGGACGATGTTTTTTTACACACAAAAACAAATCCCTATCTTTTGCTTGAGCTAAAAGGCAGGGAAGTAAATTTATCTACTGATGCGGCGCAATATCAGAGAACAGTCAATCAGCTAAAGCAATATTTGCTTGGCTCCAACTGCAAAATGTCCCAATGGGGAATCATTACGAATTCCTGCCATATTCAACTTTTTAGAAAGCACGGCAAGGTGATTTTTCCGGCCACTCAATGCCTTCCCTTAAACGAAGATAATATTGATGATATTGTCAGCTTAATTCGCAGAAAGATTGAAAAGCCGAACAAAGCCTTAACAGTTGCAGTCTATAACAACAAGGGTGGTGTAGGCAAAACCACCACTACTGTAAATTTGGCAGGCATTCTGACTGCTTTGGGCAAAAAAGTTTTAATTATCGACTTCGATCCCAATCAACAGGACTTAACCAACTCCCTGGGGTTAACACTCACCGAAGATACAGTTTACAAAGCATTAACTGATAAATCGGTAGAACTCAAGAAAGCCATTCAGACATATCCTTTTCCATTAAAAAAGGTAAATAGAGAACTAAGATTTGATATTGTTCCCGCAGATAAGAAGTTGGCAGATGAGCCTGAAGAGAAACTACGCAATATCTTCAAAAGAAGCACGCTGCACCGTAAACTAGAGCCTTCTCGCCAGGAATATGATTATATTCTGATTGATGCTCCTCCCAACTGGCGAATATTTAGTCAGTTGGCTGTTTATGCAGCGGACGTTGTATTGATTCCTACCAAACACAATAACTTGTTCTCATTGGAGAATGCTGCGATCGCAATCAAGAAATTCATTCCCGAAGTGCAGCAGGAGAAAAACGACGGCAGCCCCATACCCTTGCCAATTTTCTTTAATGGAGAAAAGACCACCAACCCTCAGATAGCCGTAGCTAGAAAGGAAATCAACAGTATCATCAAAGCTGGGAAGAAGGAAAAGATCAACCTACTGCCCTACTTCTACCCGCGCCATACCAAAGCTAGAGAAGACCTGTCTATTCTCGAAGTACCTAGTTACGCTAATATAGCCAGTTCTGCTTTCGCCCGTGTCCCTGCAGTGTATCGAGACCGATCAGCCCACGAATACTATAAAAACTTGGCTAAGGAGTACTTTCTACAATGAGCAGCCTCAGTGATATCGGTAACTTGATGCATTTATATCTAGATGAAATTGAGCCCGGAGAGAGTATCAAGGTTTCTGAGTTTTTGGTGAAAGCCTCAGCCCATCTACTCAACCAAAAAGGTGGCCGTAACTGGGTTCCTTTGATTGTCAAAGAAACCGGCGAAGATAGCTATCAGGTGATTGGCAACTCGTTTATCTATGCCGTGGCTGAAGAAGCGGGGCTAGAACGAGTCTGGTGCATTGTTGCAGACGACAGTGCCGACACTCTCGAAGTGACCCAAGTGCTGGCGGGGGAAAAAACACCCAAAATCAACCTCTCCAAAGCTACGCGAGAAGAAATCATGGCAGCTTTGGAATACCTGATCAGCCAACCGGGTAGTCCGCTCAAGGCCGTCAAACTCGCTGTTGCGACCAACCGCATTGATGAAGCTCCCCGGCAGCATTGGAAAAACTTTGACTCTGTTGTCAAGCTCAAGTGTGGCATCACCAAAGCCAAATTAGAAGCCCTCAAGCAGGTTTTCTACCTGACTCCCCAGCCCATGCCCGAAGCAACCCATGCTACTAAGAATGCTAAGGATGCTGGTGATGCTGTTGTTCTCAAGGCCCTGACCGTAACCGACCTGAAAAAGATGGCTAAGACGCGAGGCATCACCGGCATCAGCAAAATGAAAAAAGACGATCTGGTCAAAGCGTTAGCTCAGGCTTAGCAAGGTAGTAAGGCAGAGGGGTGACACTAGGGCCATCTCTCTGCCTTCACGGGTTTATGCCCGTTTAATATGAGCCGTCTGTGCAAAACAGAGTGCTTGGTAGGAGTGCAGAGGTTTGCACCCAAAGCAGAGTCTAGTGCAACCTAAAAGAGACTCAATATTAAATGTACTGAATCATATCTTCGGTCTTAAACCGCACCTTGGCCAGGGTAGCGTGGTTATCACCCTCAGCCCGGTAACCTGCTGGGCAAGCTGCAACCGTTGCATAGCCCTGCTCAGCCAGACCCAGCACTTCATCGTACTTAGCGGGCACAATGCCCTCCATTGGGCAGGTATCGACACCCAGCAGCGCAGCACTGGTCATATACACACCCATTGCAATATAGACCTGTCGGGTTGACCAGGCATTGATGTCCAGTGGGAAGGGCGGCTTCTCCATAAAGCCTTTAATAACGTTAGAAAAGCCCTGTAGGCTCTCCACTGAGGTCTGGCGGACCTCTGCTGTGCGCTCCATGTAGCGATCAATATAGGCGGCATCGACATCTTTTTTGATGGCAAACACCACTAGGTGAGATGCGTCAATCACCTGAGGTTGACCCCAAGAATGCTCCACGAGCTGCTTGCGGATGTCGGGATTTTTAACGACAAAAAACTTCCAGGGCTGTAGACCAAAGGAAGAGGGCGACAGCACCAGGCTTTGCTCCAGCGCATTCCAGACGTCGTCGGGGATGAGGCGGGTGGGGTCAAACTTTTTAGTGGCGTAGCGCCAGTTAAGCTGCTGTAGCAGTTGCTCGGGCGTAATAGGTGCGTTGCTCATGAGGTTGTAGGTAATGGAGCTAGAGACAGAAGTTTTCAAGGCACAGAAATGACCTGAGAAAAATGATTTCTACAGGCTTCAATACCTTGAGAATAAGTCAGCCTCTCAGGTGAGAGATTAAAACAAAGTTAACCTACCCAATTTTGGGCTTATGGCTTTTCAATTGGCAAGTCCGCATTTTTCCAGGCAATCCAGGAGCCAGGCACATTAACTACCTGCTCAAAGCCATGCTTTTTCAGGAGGCTGGCTGCAATAGAGGCGCGATAGCCGCTGCCGCAGTAGGCCGCAATTGTTTGGTTGCGATCGAGTTGATCAAGGTGTTCTTCTAAATGGGCCACAAAAATATGCTTGGCTCCTGGGACAAATCCCTTTTCATACTCATCGTCACCTCGAACATCTAACACTGTTACCGTTGGGTCGTCTTTGTGCTGGTTTAAGTCTTGTGCGGTCCACTCGCCCAACTGCTCTAGGGGCCGCCCAGCGTTCTGCCAGCTGGTCATGCCATCGTGCAGATAGCCGGCTAGGTTGTCGTAGCCAATGCGGAAAAGCTGCTCTGTAATCAGCTTCACATCCCGTTTGCTTTCTACCACGATTAAGAGCGACTGCGCTGGGTCGATCATCCAACCAACCCAGCTGGGAAACTCTGGACGCAAAGCAATATTGAGGGCACCCGGAATGTGGCCTCCACCAAAGGCCAAAATCGAGCGAGCATCAATAACTACAGTGTTGCCATCCTGCATCTTCTGCTGAAATTCGCTGGGCATCAGCGGCGGCAGGGTAGGAGGGCAGCCCAAGATTGGGGCACCTTTCGCATTTACCTGTTTGAGCCGGGCGTAGTGCCGAGGCGGTTCTGGCATGTCGCTCATCAGCCATTCCACAAACTCAGCTTCAGAGCGTTCTTGCAAAGCAGGATTGAAAATTCGCTCGTTGCCAATTGTGCTTTGTCTGCGATCGCCAATAGATTTGCCGCAGGAAGACCCGGCTCCATGACAGGGGTAGATCTCGATGCGATCGCCCAAGGGCACTATCTTGTCAAACAGCGTGTGATAAAGCTGTGCCGCCAGCCGGTGCTCAGTGCCGCCCCCTAGCAAGTCAGGCCGACCGACATCTAGGTTAAACAGCGTGTCGCCGGTAAACAGCGCAAACGGCTCTTGGCCCTGTTTTGAGTCGTAGATCAGCAGAGAAATATGTTCGGGCGTATGCCCTGGCGTATGCAGAGCGCAGAGGGTAACGCTGCCAAGCTTGAGCGTATCCCCCTCTTCAAGCGGGTGCAGATCAAACTGATAGTCTTCCGTTTTGCCGCCGTAGATAGGAACGCCCATGCGGGCTTTGAGTTCATGGGCACCCGAGACAAAATCAGCGTGGATGTGCGTCTCTACACTGGCTATTAGTTTTACGCCTAGCTCTCTGGCTCGCTGTAGGTATACATCAACATCTCGGCGCGGATCGATGATGGCGGCTACCCCAGCTTTATCATCTCCCACGATGTACGACAGTTGAGCCAGTCCTTCAACGTTGATCTGTTCTAAAACCAGTGCCATTGGCTTACCTCACAATCAGGCTGCGACACTTCACGCAGTGCTGGTAAAAGCCTCTCTGAAGCTCGTCGACGGCACAACCTGCCAAGGACGGGTTTAGAAGCAGGGTTGAAGAAAGAAGTTGTTTATTCAACTTGGCGCTTCGTTCACTGGCGGCTGGCTGGGAGCAGGCACCGGGTCAACTGAGTCTTGAGCTTGAACCAGCTGCCAGTCTCTGATTTGGCCGATGACAAGGTACTGCGCGGGTTCGGGCGGTGCTTGATCAATCTGCACCCAGGCATAGTCTCCCGGCGTAAGGGCGCTGAGGTCGTCTAGATTTTCCCCCAGGTTAGGCGTATAGGCGGTTAGCAGCACCCATTCAGCGTTGGCGTCGGGGCGAACGAAGTGAACCGTTTGCTGGGCCAAAACGGGCTGCAGCGGCGGCGACTCGACAGCAGTTTTGATATCGGGCGCATAGTTGCCCCAAAGCCCGGTGAGAAAGAGCGCGGCAATGGCTAGCCACGGCCCCAGCAGCCAGCCTAACCGCCACAGCTCGCCCTGCGAACTGATCCAGGGCTGGCTGCGATCGCGCAGCATTACCCCAAAGGGCACCAGCCAGCCCAGTCCGGCTGCTAGACCAATCCAGCCGTAGGTTCGCAGCGGCACTAGCTCTGGCAGCGGGGCCAGCAGCGCCGTCAGCCCAGCCGACAGCAGCAGAATCGCCACAATGCCCACCAGCCAGCTCAGCAGCGTTGCCAGCCGTCGCCGGTAGGGGCGATCTGAGAGGTAGCGTTGGGTCAGGCTATTTAGAGCAAAGGCCGCTAGCAGGGCCATAAAGGGATGGATCTGCAGCGGGTAATACCAGGTGCGCGTTCTAAACACCGTCAGCAGGATGAATAGCAGCAGCGGGTAGCCCAGCCAAAGCGACTTACGGCTAAGGCCAGGAGTGCGCCAAGTGAGAAGAAAACCTGCGATCGCAAAAAAGGCCCAAGGAAAGCTGTTAGCCGGAATATTCCAGAAATAAAACAGAGGTGTGGTGTAGATTTGATAGACATTTTCAGACAGGGCCAGCAGCTTGCCAAACAGCTGCTCCACCGGCAGCAGGCCATAGCGATTGATGCTCAGACCCAGCCACACACCGGTAGGCAGAAAACCCAGCAGCAGCCCCAGATAAAGCCCCCGATTGCTTAGATGGCGATGGCGCGGCTGCTCCAGCACCAGATAAGGCAGCAGCGCCACCACCGGCAGCACAATCATAAATGTCTTGACCAAAAAGCCCAGACCCACCGTGATGCCTGCCAGCAGCCCCAGCCCAAAGCGCCCCGAGAACCGGCGCTGCTCCGCCTCAAGCAAAGCCCAAATGCCTACCAGCTCAATGCAGACCAAAACAATGTCCTGCACCGCCAGGTAGCTGGCCTGCATCCACACCGGAATGACCACCAAAATTGCGGCCCCCCAGCCGCCAATCTGCTTGCGCGAAAAGTGCAGGCCAATGCGCCAAGTCAGCAGCACCGCCCCCAAACAGGCCAGCATACTGGGCAAACGAGCTGCCCACTCACTAAAGCCAAACAGCTTAAAGCTAAGCGCAATTAACCACTGAACGGCTAAGGTGCGATCGTAGTATATATCGCCCCACCAACCCACCGTCAGCCAGTCATTGTTCTCTAAAATCCAGCGGGCCTGCTGGGCATAGTAGCCCTCATCGTGGGCCAAATAGCTCTGCTGGGAACTGTGCAGCAGCAGCAAAACCCCAGCCCACAGCACCAGAAAGGCCCCAATTCGATAGCGCAGCAGCCAATCAAAAATCAGCAATCGTCAGGCTCCCTTCACACGCTAGAAAACTAAAAAGCAGGCCCAATGCACCGTTCAACTGCCAGGTTTTGCAGCTGGCTTTTTCTCCAGAACCACCAGCAGCCGGGTAGCAAACAGCCAGGGCAGCCAATCACACACAGCATCAATGGCCCGCATCAGCGGCAAAGCAAAGAGCGGATAAAGTTGAGGCTTGGAATAGCCGCCTGTCGCCATATAGGAAATGGCCGATAGCCGCTTCACTTCCACCACCGACCAGCCTGACAGCAGCTGCGGCGATGGGTTTCGCAAAAAAATGCGGGAGGCATTGCCCTGGGCAGCGTAGTAGTCAATATCGGCGGGAAACCAGCCAGCCCCGGCAAACCAAGTGATAGCCTGACTGAGGCCCAGCGGTCCAGAATGCAGAGGCCCATAGACAAACAGACCCAGCAAGCTGAGACAGGGTTCAAACAGGAGGAGGCGACCCGAATCGGCCAGCACTCGGTAAAACTCCTGCAGGGCCGAACCGGGGTACCTGAGGTGGTGAAAGACATCAAATAGAATCAGGTTAGCCACAGCGTCATCGGCAAAGGAGAGCTGATAGGCATTTTCGACCTGATCAATCCACGGATTGGGAAAGAGATCGGTGCGAATGCAGTCAGGAATAACCGCCTGAATATTGCCAATACCCGACCCCAGCTCAACATTGTAACCACTGGGTAGCTGGGCCAGCCGCCGGGCAATCTGCTGGTGAAACCCCCTATAGACCTGTTGGAGCGCCGGTTTTTTGCGCCAGGTATCCAGATTTTGTTGAATTTCGTCGCCATAGCGTGAAAGCTGCTCCAAAAACCAATCTCCCCATACACAGCGGCTCAGCAAGCTCAGGACTGGGCTGAACGGCTCAACCTACAGTCTGAGTAGGCTGCTGAGGCGGTTGCCGCAGGCTTTGTGGCAATCGCTATCCGCCCCTATAGTGCACTATTAGCGCCCCTTTAGGGCAGAGGGTAGGGCCAGTCACAGCTAGATAGATGCCGAGAACTTAAGACGTCATTGCAGACAGGGGCGCAAACACGGTTAACGCTTTGGGCAGACACTCCACCTCGATCGGGGTAGTTCCAACAATTTCTCCATCCACGGCTACTTTTTGGGGTGGATCGGTGGTGACTTTGATTTTGGCCGTTCTCAGGCAGATGATGTCTTCTCGGTTAGTGGGCGAGTTGACTAGGGCAGAGGCAAACAGGCTGGTCAGCGCGTTGAAGCTCTGAAGCCGAGTCTGGCTAGTAGCGATAGTGACATCTAGCAAACCGTCATCAAACACAACGTGGCCAAATCCCTGAGCCAAAACTGAGGTGGGCGGGGCCGCATTGGCAATGGTGATGGCTCCTGGCTGCACCTCGGTTTCTTTGCCATCGATCTGAATAGTGGCCTGAAAGATCTCAGTTTCGTTAAACTGCTGCACCCCAGCCAGCAGGTAGGCCAGCGGCCCCAGCCGATTTTTCAAATCTCGGTTAGCCCGCTCTACAAACCCGGCCTCAAACCCAATGCCAGTCAGCAAAATCATAGGCTGGTCATTGCAGCGCGCTCCATCTACCTCAAGAGTAGTGCCCGCCAAAATTGTCTCGCAGGCTCCCTGGATATCAGTGGGAATACCCAGGGCCGTGGCAAAGGCATTGGCAGTACCTCTGGCGATTACGCCCAGAGGAATGTCAGTGCCCATCACGGCTCCAGCCACGGCAGAGACGGTGCCATCGCCCCCAGAGGCAATAACGAGATCTGTGCCGACTTCTAGGGCTGCTTTGGCCTGAGCTGCTGGGTCAACCCCGGCCTTGGTGCAGACTACGTTGAGCTGCACTTGAGGTTCTAACAGGCGGCGAATCAGGGCTAAGTCGCTGTCGGGGTTGCCCTGCCCAGAAACGGGGTTATAGATCAGGTGACCCACCCGGAATTTGCCAAACTGGGTGATCACTGCCGAAGCGGTGGCTAGGTTCGTTGCTAAGGGTACATTGTGCAGTTCGCAGACTCGCAGGATGGTCTGGACGTAGGGTTCGTGAGACTGGGCGTAAAGTGGGTCGATTAGAAAAATGACTGCCCCAATTTGGCCTTCGACAATGCGGGCAGCAATTTGAGCATCGCCGCCCAAGGCTCCGGGAGCTAGGCAGGTAACGTCCATGCCGGTACCCTCGATGATGCGCTGGCCTGTGGTTTGAGTAGCCACCAACCGATAGCGCGAAAGAATGGCCCGATAGTGATCTACTAGGGCCACCATGTCGTCTTTTTTGCCGTTATGAGCGAGCAGGGCAATATCAATGGGCATGGCTACAGGGTAAGGGGGGAAATGGGCTCAATATCGGGATCATAGCCGCCAACTTGATTTGTGCGTAGCACCCAAAGAGTGGCCCCGTGGTCGAGAAAGACTTTAGTCACGGTGTCGCTGGCTTTACGGGGCAGCATAGTGCGCCAGCTCACCAGTCCTCGGCCCAAGGATTTGAGAGGAAAGTCCTCGATGTTGCTGCCCAAGGTGCGATCGCTTGTCTCCCAGTCGGCCCGAGCACTGCCAAAAGGCAGCAGCTGCCGCTGAATAGATCGGCGCAGCTTGAGCAGTTGAGCAAAGCGCTGGGCCTGCTCTGGGTGCTCATCGGCCCACTGTCGGAAATAAGCCTGGTCTCGGTTAATTGCCTCCTCTAGCCGCTTGACGCTGGCATAG
This sequence comes from Pseudanabaena sp. FACHB-2040, assembly GCF_014696715.1. NCBI lineage: Bacteria > Bacillati > Cyanobacteriota > Cyanophyceae > Pseudanabaenales > Pseudanabaenaceae > Pseudanabaena > Pseudanabaena sp. FACHB-2040. The sequence continues at coordinate 49,282 of NZ_JACJQO010000004.1, read as the reverse complement.
AGCGCCTGGTTGGAGTCTTGGGCGCAGTTGTTGGCCGGGCCGATGAAGGTGCCGCCCGTGCCGTCGCCTGTGCGGTAGCGCGCAGTCATAACATCGAGCTGGTTGATCAGCCCGGTTAGGGCACAGCGCCTGTGGCCATCGAAATCAAAGGGTTGGGTGTAGGCGGGCAGCTTGATCAATATATCGGAGACGGGGCGGGTGCCCAAAAAGCCCCACTGACGATCGCCCATATAGCGCGACCAGTGCAGCCTGCCCGCCACAATACCGAAGGCGTTGTGGGTGTAGACCTGGCGGTAGACAATGTCAAATATCAGCTCGTCGGCCAAAGGCTCTCGCACCACCGTAGCCATGCCGTAGGCAAAGTGGCCGAAGTAGACCGGGCCTTTGGCAGCGGGCTCTCTCTTGTTACCGCCAATGCCGCCATAGACGTGAACTAGCAGCGCCTGGTCACCTTCCCGCCAGTCAGCCAGAGCAGCCTCTGGGGTAGTGTGATGAGGGCTGATCAGCACCGAGCGAGTGGTCCCTTTTTGCTTGACTAAATCGTGCCACGCATCTTGCCGAATAAAGTGGTACCCATCTCTAGCATCGGTAATGAACTGGTCTGGCTGGAGCCGCAGCAGGGAGCGGGGCAGCAACGACTGCACGACAAATCGGCCGCTGGTGTCTTTGGCCCCATAGATATACCAGCCCTGCGGATTGGCGGGGGAGTGCTCAATCTCCTGATTGACGGCAGCTCGGGTGTCGTTGAGGTCGGGCACGACCTCCGGCAGGCAAACCACGTCTTCCGGCCCAGTAAAGTCTTGGGTCTTGCGGCTGTAGTGAACAACCCGATAATCTTCCAGAGAGTTGTTGACCGGCCCCACAAACTTCACCAGAGCGTAGAAGCGACCACTGACCTGAACGGGGTCTTGGCTGATGTGAAGTGCGATCGCACCCATCTCAGTCGGCTCGTTTTCCCCAAGCCGCTGCTCCCACACCTGCACCGAGCCAGACAGCTTAACCACCATGTCATTGAGCGGACGGGCTCCAGCCAGCGATTCCAGCGGATCGACCATGCGCCAATGGTTCAGACGAATCGGGTGGATCAACCCCTGACGGTAGGAATACTCCGTCTCGGCACTGAAATGGATGTCTCGTATCACTCGCCGCAGCCGATCCTTCACCCCCGGACTGTGGGCCCAGCGCAGCGGCACAACTTGACCAACATAGTGGGCAAAGTCGAGCGGGGCTTGATGAATCTCAAACAGCACCCCACCTAACTTGCGTCGCTTTTCCCGTGCAGGCAAGATCAGTCGGCCTACCCACTCCCCAATCGGACGGTAGAGGGTTGAGTCAACAGTTTGGTGTAGCGGGTAGTTAGAGATTTGGTTAAAGGCAGCGGCCTGGTAAAAGTAGTAGGTGCCTGGGTCTTCCAAATTCAGGCGGCGAGCCTCCAGCAGTTTTCGCATGTCGCCATTGAGAATATCCAGGGTGAGATCCAGGGTTTGCTGCAGGTTGCTGCGGCCATCGTCTAGGTAAGCATCGGGGTCCATGATGCCGCCTGGAATCTGATGGCCCACCGGCCCTAGGCTGATAAAGCTGATGCGGCCCTTTTCCTTGGCCCGGTTCCAGTAGGAGAGCTTAGAAATCGGCCAGCGGCGGGGAAAGAAAATCGGCCCTAGCCGCTCCACAACATCCTTTTTGCCCACCAGGTGATAGAGTTGCTCCACCTCTAAGGCCCTAACGTTGCCGCTAATCACGCCCCCCAAAGAGACCACTTCAATCGGAATTCTCAAAGCTCGCTTGAGAAACGGCAGCACGCCCATTGCAATCTGCCCGCCGCCGCTGTAGCCAATCAACGTAATGGGGATGCCGCCCTGCACTGGGTAGCCCTCCTCCAGCAGCGTAGTGTAGATTTGCTGGGCAATCCCCCGGTTAAAAATAGGGCCATAGCGCAGGTCTGCCGAAACGCTCACGACCAGGACGTTCCGCACGTTGATCAGAAGAGACAGCAGCCAGCCTCCAAGCCGCCAATCCTTGAACTGATCGGCTAGCCGCCAGAAAAAGGCCAGAGGCCGATCTTGGGTCAAGGCCCGGTTGAGCACTGAGTAAGACATCAGCCCTTTAATCAGCTGCATATCCTGCGGTAGGCTGTTTTCTAACTCTTCTAGAAAGTGAGCTACAGCAGGCTGATAGTCTTGATCTGTCTGGCCGATACCGTCTAGATACACGATGTAGCGGTTGCAGGCAGAGTCGGGCTCATCGGGAAGGCTGACGTCGCTGGGTTCAGTGGTTTGGATGTCGTCGCCGTACCACCCTGCCCACCAGCCCAGCGCCTCAATTGGGGCCAGCAAGGCTCCAAATGCCAGGGCTACCAGACTGATCCAAAACAGGTCAAAGACAAAAGCCAGCAGCGGATCTGACTGGCTGTACCAGTTGTCTAAAACGTTGCGTAGCGGGTCTAGAGACACCACAATCAACAGCGCCAGCAAGGCCAGCCCCAACAGCTGCAGCAGCCGCTGAACCAGTCTGCGATCTACCCGGCGATGTTTAGGACGGGGGGCGAGATCGGTTGGGGGATGAGTCTCTGGGCCGTAGACGGCTGGATCTAGAGCCGGGGGGTACGATGGTCCCGCGCTGGCCTTTGACTCTCGCATTACCGGGCCTTCAAGCGCATTGGCCCCCTGCCCCAGTTCCAGAGATAAATCGCTGCCTGCTCCCGCCCCCTGCGTCAAGGCACCTGCCTGAGGTGCCTGCTCCAGCTCGGGGAAAGCCCCATAGATCAGCTCTTTGACCGCTTCTTGATCGCGCACGATCTTCACTCCAGCGGCTTTGTTAAAGAGCCACTTCCCCAGGTTGGCCACGGGCTGGCCTACCGTCTGCTGCAGCGTGATCAGCACTACCCATCCCCCCAGCACGTGGCCAAAAGCGACCCGCGCCGACAAATCGGCCAGCACCGAAAACCCAACGACCATTGCCAGCAGGTTCCATACCGCCAGCAGTCGCAAAATCGGCACTCCCAGGTAGGGCATGGCCCCAAAAAAGCTAAACACCAGGGGCAAGTAGCTAAAGGCCAGAACATCGGCCACTGTCTGCAGCGGAATTGCTGGCGAAAGAAACACCAGCCCCACGGCCCAAACACTCAGCCCCCAAAAGATGTAGCCAAAGACAAATAGAACCGCTCCCAGCAGCAGGCTAACGACAAAGCGCAGCGGCTGAACCCGATTGACAAACAGAATAATCGCCTGGGCCAGCTCCTGGGATAGCCCTGCAAGCAGCACGATGGTTAGGCTGGCGGTGTCAACATTGACGTCTGGAAGGCTCCGAAGGGCGCTAAACGCATCTGGATTAAGGGTTAAGATGCCGCCCAAAACGCCCCAAAGGGTTTGAAATGCTGCCTCGTTCATGCTGTCAGTCGATGGACTGGGTTCATTCTGGCAATTATTTAGGCGTGAACCATCTATCTAAATGTACGGGTCGCCTGCTGCGGCCATGCTCAGGCATAGAGATGCGATCGCAAATCCCTTAGACGCGCTAGTCTGCTCCGCGTTCCCCGTCGCTTTGCGAAACGCGCCCCTACAGGCGTAACCTCAACCCAACGCGCATCACAGAATCTTGTCCATCCCGTAGATTAAGGATTTCAGAGGCATGACCCGACGAATGCAGAGCAGCACCCCCGGCATGAAGGAAGCGCGATCGCTCGTATCATGGCGCAAGGTATAGATCTGCCCCGATGCGCCAAAAATGACCTCCTGATGCGCGATCAGCCCCGGCAGCCGCACGCTGTGGATGCGGATGCCGTCTTCGGTGACACTGCCCCGCGCTCCCGGCATTGACTCGGTTTCATTGACCTGAGAAACGTTGTAGGGCTTGCCCAGTTCTGTGAGCATTTGCGCTGTCTGCACAGCGGTACCGCTAGGAGCATCGGCTTTTTGGTTGTGGTGCAGCTCGATAATTTCTACGTGGTCGAAATATTGGGCTGCCTGTAGGGCCGCCTGCTGCATCAGCACCACACCAATTGAAAAGTTAGGAATGATCAAACAGCCTGTGCTGGCTTTGTCGGCAAACTCGGCCAGTTCCCGAATTTGCTGGTTGCTCAGGCCCGTAGTGCCGACAACAGGACGCACGCCATATGCGATCGCAGAGCGCACCGCTTCATACACCGTATCGGGGTGAGTAAAGTCCACCATGACCGCTAGCCCCTGGCTTTGGGCCATCACTAGCGTCGCTTCCAGATCGCTCAGCACCGGCACCTCCAGCGGGCCGCAGCCAATCACTTCGCCAATGTCTTCTCCCTGCACCGTCGGATTCTTGTCAACCGCCCCCACCAAGATCAGGTCCTCGGCCTTAGAGACGGCTTTGACAACCTCGCGCCCCATCTTGCCACAGGCTCCATTAACGACCACTGGAATTTGCGTTTGCGTTGTCATGATGGTTTTCCGCGAAGTGTCCCTTATGCAATTTAACGGATGATGGGGACGAGGGAGCAGGGGAGCCACGGGGAGCGGGGAGGATAGGGAAGGTGAAGGAGATGGGGAAGCTTCTGCCTCTTTTCTCTCTTTTGTCTTTTTCCAAACCCGCAAACTATAGGGGCTCCCTAACTTAAGAGATAAGTTTTTAAGCACAAGACTGTTACCCGAGATAGTACTCGAGCTAACAGAAATGACGGTACCTTGCTAGCAATCCGGCACAGCCGATGAGGTTGTTGGTCGGTTTGCCGTCGATAAAGAGGAAAGCATTATGGATAACGATCAAGGCCGCCAGGATCAGCCAGGAGATCCCAATGAGGCTGAGCCTGGGAAAGGCGCTTCAGGGAGCCAGTGGGCCGTGCAAATGGCGCAAAATCCTATGGTCAACGACCCCGAAGCAGAGATTCCTTCCAATGTGGACGTTGGGCTGAATGAGCATCAGCTTGAGGAATACGAAAAGCAGGAAGAAGGCACGCTGCCGACCAGCCACGGCTTTGTAATTGACGAGTCTGGCAAGATTGACAACTTCGCGGTTGAACCGCCGATGTATGTCGAGGAATAACCAGAAATAAAGGCGTCTTTTCATCCCGTTGACATCTTTTCTTAGCTAATTTTTTCAGTTCATCTATAGGAGTAAACTATGCCAATTCCGATTCGGGATGATGTGGTTTATATCATTTTGAAAAAGGTTCATGATTGCGATCGCGCTCCCGGCCCTGATCCAGTCAATTTCACTCAGACAGACTTTGCAGGTATTAACCTAACTCCAGTCGATCTACTGGGGCATCTGGACTACCTGAACCAAAAGCAGTACATCAACGCCGAATTTAGCGGCAACGCTTACGGCAACCAGGAAGATGTACCCGATACGGCCAATCCCAAGGAGTTTGATCTCCGCATTGCCAATACTTTTGGCGCATCTGATGGGCCGCTGCCCCACCTGATTACTTTTCAAAAAGCAGAGCTGACCGAAAAGGGTGAGCGCATGCTGCAGGAAATGGAGGCCAACCCACCCCAGGACCTCAAGCAGGGTCCTCAAGTGCCGCTGCCCGACGAGCACATGCCTTTCCTAGAGAAAGTCATGGTCAAAGGCAGCATCCCCGACCCCTACGATGCACGTGATATCGCTGAGGTCGTCTTCCGAGTCATGCGCGACGTGATGACCACCGAAGAGGCTGACCGAGTAGAGTCAGAGCTTCACACTGAAGCGCTAGACACCGATGAAAAAGCACTGAGGATGGAAGTAGCCGACCTCTGGCACGACACCAACCCCATCGTCAGCTTCCTTAGCCGGATTCGTCCGCCGCTGCGAGGCCCAGGCTGGACAGGCATCGGCTCTGACCTGTTCCTAAAGCGGGTAGACACTGAAGCCAGCGTGCCTCCTACCTCCAATGCGAAAAAAGTTGTCACGGCAGTCTTTTCAGCCACTAAGGATGAGCTTTCCCAGGAGCGCATCCAGGAGTTAGCCGAGTGGATGCCGCAGGGCACTGTTCGGGAGCTGTGGGAGAACGCTTAGGGTAGGAGAGGGGGAGGCGTGGAGGAGGTTGAGGAGGCGTGGAGGAGGTTGAGGAGGTGAGGAAGGTAGGGGGGATGGGGGAGATTTTGGCGCTCTACATCTAAACACCGAATACTCCAACTAATACCTCGGCCCTATCGCCCACCCCTTCCCCACCTTCCCCACCCCTTCCCCACCCCTTCCCCACCTCTCCGCGTCTTCTCCCATCCCCTACAGCACCAATACGGCACTATTATCAATTTGCTGAGGCTTACCCTCAGCGTCGGTTGCATTAAAAGCTTGCAGCAGGCGCTGAGTAGGAAGCGGCAGGTGAGAAAAGTCAAACTGTGCATCGCCAGCGGCGATGGTGGCCCAGAAGTGCCTGAGACCGGGGGCAATGGCTTCCGCTTCTGCCATAGATAAGTTTACGGGCGGGCTAGTAAGAAATTTCACCATGAAAGGGGTAGCGCGATCGCACATCCACTCGCGCGAAAATCCCTGCAGATCGGGCCACCCCGGCACCGATGCTAAATGTTGAGACTGAATCTCTATTTTGAGCTTGCCATCATCGTCCTGTTCTACCGCCAACACCCGAAAAGGGTGAGGGTAGCTCACCAGCGAACCCGTCAGAACTTCGCACAAACTGCCTTGGCGGGCCACATCCTGAACGTGCAAATGCCCGGTAAAGAGCAGCTGTACTCCCGCCTTTTCTAGTCGTTGGATTAGCGCCGCCGCGTTTTGCAGCATATAGCGCTGCCCTAAGGGACTTTGAGACTGTCCTGGCAGGTGCTCTAGCACGTTATGGTGCAGCATCACCAACACCAAATCGCTCTGCAGTGTGGGCAGCACCTCATCTAGCCAGGTCAGCTGAGCCTCATCTAAATAGCCCATCGGCAGCAGGTTTCCCGCTACATCGAAGCTGTTGGAGTTAAGCCCAATAAGCTGCAGACCGGGCAAAATTTCTGTGTGGTAGTAAGGCGTCTTGCCGTCACGGTAACCAAAGGCCTGGTAAATCTCGGGAAATTCTTCAAAGCCAATGGCCGGATCTGCACCGTCTCGCGCAATGACATCATGATTGCCCGGCACCACGTAGACTGGAAAAGGCAATTTTTGCAGCCGCTGGGCCAGCCACTGGTGATTGGTTCGTTCGCCGTGCTGGGTCAAGTCCCCCGGCAGCAGCAAAAAGTCTAGATCCAGCGTCACCAAATGATCCAAAATTTGCTCTAGCGCCGGAAGGCTCACCTCCACCAGGTGAAACCGATTGGGCGAATCCCAAATGGTTTCGGGCAAAGCAATATGCGGATCACTGATAACAGCGAAGCGAAAGCGCAATCCCATGAGACAAACCGCAGGTTTAAAGGGGCTAAGAAGTCCTTACCAGCCTACTCTCTTGCCACCGCCTTCGACACCCACCCTGCTGAAACGGCTCTAGATAGTGGGCACACCTTAAAAAGCCACACACCCGCCTGCCATCCCAAACCACCCCATCGCCGCACCGAGCGTTCCAAAAGCACCCCTGACTAAAGGAGATCCCCTTGGCCGTTGTCCGCGTTCGTCAACACGTCAATCCCCTCAGCGACAAGTACCAGCAGAAGACCACGCCGCCGGACTGGGCAAAGGTATTTGCCCGTCCTGAGCAGCCTCTCCACATCGATATCGGCTGCGGCAAGGGAATCTTTGTGACGCAGATGGCGGCGCTGCAGCCAGACTGGAACTTTTTGGGCCTGGAGATTCGCGAACCGCTGGTCGATCAGGCGCTGAGGCGGCGAGACGAGGCGGGGCTGACTAACCTGCACTTTCTCTTTTGCAACGTCAATACATCGCTTCAGGGGCTGATCGAGAGTTTCCCAATGCCCTCGCTGCAGCGCGTCAGCATTCAATTTCCCGATCCCTGGTTCAAGAAGCGTCACCAAAAGCGGCGCGTGGTGCAGCCTGAACTGGTGAATGCGATCGCAACCTCCCTCCCTGCTCACGGTCAGGTCGTGCTGCAGTCAGACGTGCAAGAGGTCGCCGAAGACATGGTAGAGCGCTTCTCTGAACACACTGCCTTTGACCGCACCGCTAGTGACTGGCTGCCCACCAGCCCGTTCCCCGCCCAAACTGATCGGGAGAGGGTCACCTTGGAAAAAGGCCAGCCCGTCTACCGAGCCATCTTCACCCGTATTTAGTGCGTTAAATCCAGAGCCTGAGCCACCAGCGCCAGCGCAGCGCCTCAGGCGACAGCGGCAGCCCCAGGTAAACCGGCAGCCAGAAGATAAAAGCCGCCCCAATCAGCAGCAGCAGCCCCCAGGCCAAGCGGCGAAAATCTGGGCGGGGGTGAGTCAGCCAGCCCGCTAGTAGGTATGCGATCGCAACTCCACTAAAGACCAGCGACCCCAGGTAGTGATAGAGAAAAGTGCACCGCTGCACCATTGCCCAGGGCAGCCAGTTAGCCCCATAGTTGACCAGCAAAAATACCGCTATCGGATCTGGCCCCATCCCCGGGCGCAGGCCCCGCCGCCCTTGGCTAAAGACTTGCCCCGCCAGCGCCACCATAGCCGCTGTCGAAAGCCACCAGAGCACCGGATTTCCCAGACCTTGCACTGAGTAAACGGCAGGTTCAGCGGAGCCAAGCGGCACAGTGCGGTAGAAATAGGCCACCGGACGCAGCAGCAAAGGCCAGGTATACCAAGCAGAACAGTAGGGGTGAACGGCGTCCCCCATAGACTGATGGGCCTGCCAAAGCAGGCGATGGATTTCGATCAGTGAGGTGCCGGTCAGGTGCAGGTGGGGCAGCCAGATCAGCCCGTAGGTGAATAGGGGCACCCCACAGCAGTAGACCAGCAGCTGCGACAGGCGAAGCCGCCGCAGGGCCAAAGGCACCGGGTTTTGACCAGAGAATTTCTCAAAACGGCTAGCCCACCAGCGGCCCAAACCCCACAGCAGATACAGGCCCAGGAGGAAGCCCGCGCCGTTCCACTTGACTGCGATCGCACCCCCAAAAGCCACGCCCGCTGCCGTGTACGCATACCCTGGACGATTCATTGACCCCGCTGCCAGCAGGCAAACCTGCCCCCCTAGCCCCAGCCCCACCCAAAACAGGTTGATCAGCCCAAAGCGAGACTCCACCAGCGACAGCCCCTCCATCAGCATCAGCCCCCCCGCCAAAGCGCCAAAGATCAGGCGATGCCGCTGCGGGTAGCCAGACGCCAGTAAGTAGGCCAGGGCTGCGGCTAACGGCGGCAGGCAGGCTCCAGCCAGGGCGGTCATCCAGCGGTAGCTCCAGGGGCTAAGCCAAACGCCAGTCAACGTGTTACCAGTTAAATCTAGATACCCAGCTAGCGGGTTGACCAGGGCAATGCCGAGGGCGATCAGGTACTTGCCTAACGGTGGGTGGGCATCAAAAAAGGGCCGCTGCTGCAGGTAGTCCACGGCAAAGCGGACATAGTAAGTCTCGTCAAAAGCAAGGGTATTGAACCGGCCCAGACCCCACAGCCGCAGCCCCAAGCCCACTAGGAACAGGGCAATCAGTCCTGCTTTAAGAAAGTTGGTGGAGGCAACTTGAGGTAAGCGCAGCGGCACGGCGATCCCAGACGCGAGACAATACCGAGAGGACAAAAATCAAGGCCATCATGAAGGACGACCCGGATCTGCGGCAATATGCTCCGGCGGCAGAGCGCAATCGAGAACCCATCCTAACGGTTTTGAAGCGAGTGCTGCCGCCTACTGGATGCGTGCTGGAAATCGCTAGCGGCAGCGGCCAACACGCCGTTTACTGCGCTCCCCGCTTGCAGCCCCGCCGTTGGCTGCCCAGCGATCCTAGCCCCTTTGCTCGCGAGAGCATTCAGGCATGGATCGCCCATTGCCCCGCCGACAACCTGCTGCCCCCCCTCAATCTAGATGCCGCCGATCCAACCTGGCCCGATAGCGTTCAGCCGCTCGTGCCCGACATTACCGCCATCGTCAACGTCAACATGATTCATATTTCGGCTTGGCAAAGCTGCCTGGGCCTGATGGCCGGGGCCGGTCGAATTCTGTCACCGGGCGGGGTACTGTATCTCTACGGCCCCTTCCGGCGGCAGGGCCAACCCACCGCTCCCAGCAACGAGGCGTTTGACCAACGACTGCGATCGCAAAATCCTGATTGGGGCCTGCGTCACCTGGAGGATGTTGCTGCCGCTGCCATAGACCAACAGCTCATCCTTAAAGAGGTGATCGCCATGCCTGCTAATAATCTCTCTGTCGTATTTGAGCGGATCTAAGCAGTCCCGATACCCTCAAGAGGGCGATGTATGTTGGTACAATCAGGGGTTGAATCACACAAAACGTAACATTGGCCGACTGAAGCTGTTCATCTGCCGCTGTTTCCTGCCGTAGGAGAATTCCCTGTGAGAACTCAGCTTTCCGTTGTTTCTGCCCTAGCTGCTCTGGGCCTTTTGGCTAGCCTATCCCAGCCCGCGAGTGCCCGGTTGACCTCAGCCACCCTGCCAGCCCTGACAGATACTCAGCTAGACCTGCCTTGGGAAGGTTCGCTCTTAGCTCAGTCCACCCTCAGCAGCGCCCAGCAAGATCAGGTTGATGAACTCCTACGGCAGGCCGAGGATAAGGTCAACGCCAAAGACTACGCAGGGGCGATTTCGCTATACCAGCAGGCCACCCAAATCGACCGCAGCAATGCCCGCCTGTTTTCCGGTATTGGCTACCTGCAAATTCAGCAGCGGAACTACACTGCCGCTGTTGATGCCTACCGAGCTGCGATCGCACTAGAGCCCAACAACCTGCCCTTTCGCTACGGCATGGCCCACAGCCTCTATAGCGCCGAACGCTTTGACGAGGCTATCGAAGCCTACCGCGCTATTTTGGCTGTGGCTCCGCGAGAGGCCAATGCCTACCTCGGCATCGGCGGCATTCAAGTCCTGCGGAGCGACTACGAGGCAGCCCTCACGACTTACCAGGAACTGGCTCGAGTAGCCCCTGGCAACGCCAGAGTTTACGAGGCCATCGGCACCCTCTACCTAGACCAGGAAAACTATACCGAAGCCCTACGCAACTACCAGCAGGCCCAGCGGATTGACCCCAAGCGCGGCAACGTTTATCTGGGGCTGGCCAACATCTACCGGGCTCAAAACAACCCGACAGCCTCTTTAGCAAACCTGCGCCAGGCCAGTTCTTTAATGCCCGAAAATGCCGAAGTCCAGTACCGAGTCGGCGAGCTGCTCTACCAGCAGGGCAATGAAGATGACGCCTTTGACTACCTGCTACGGGCAGTGCGGCTACAGTCCGACCTGGTGCCAGCCCACGCGCTGCTAGGCAAACTCCTGCTAGAACGGCGAAACTATATTCAGGCCGTCTTGTCCTACCGTCGTCTCATAGAAGCCGTGCCCAATGATCCCGGGGCCCACTACAACCTAGGGCTAGCGCTCTGGGGGCAGGGGCTACAGGCCCAGGCTATCTCCAATGTGAGAACGTCAGTCTCCCTCTACCAGCAGCAGGACAACTCAGAAGGAGCCGAACGCGCCCGCGCGCTCCTGTCCTTTTGGGGCGAAGGAAATTAGCCGCCGTGTCTACTGAGCCCCTCGCGTCGATCTACCACTTTTTGCCGATTTCAGATGCGATCGCCACCGCTGGCCAACCCACAGCAGAGCAGTTTGAGGCAATTCGTCAGGCAGGCTATCAGGTCGTTGTGAACCTGGCTCTGCTCACCTCTGACAATGCTCTGCCCCAGGAGCCCGCGCTGGTCGAGTCGCTGGGAATGCAGTACGTACCCATTCCCGTTATTTGGGAAGAGCCCACCTTGGCCGACCTGCATCGCTTCTTTGCGGTCATGGAGGCCAACCAGGACAAAAAGGTGTTTGTCCACTGTGCTGCTAACATGCGGGTTTCGGTCTTTGTCTATCTCTACCGCTGCCTGCGGCTAGAGCTAGACGAAGCCCAGGCCCGTCAAGACCTGCACCGAATTTGGCAGCCCAACTCGATTTGGCAGCAGTTCATTGAGCAAGCCACATCCCTTACAGATTCTTAAAATACCTGGCCCTACAATCAGGTTTCCCTAGGGGTTTTTAAGAGAGTTTGAGGGTATGGGTGATGTCGTCCGTCCGGCTACACTGCAGGATATTTCAGCCATTACAGCTATCTATGCTCACCATGTTCGCCATGGGCTGGCCTCCTTTGAGTGGGAAGCGCCTAGCGAAGCCGAAATGGCCCAGCGCATGAAGGCCCTGGTATTTGCCCAACGGCGCTATCCTTACGTCGTGGTTGAGCGGGACAGCGAGATCGCAGGCTATGCCTACGTAGGCCCCTACCGCAGCCGCGCTGGCTACTGCTACGCAGTGGAAGATTCGGTCTACGTGAAGCCGGGCTTTCAAGGCTGCGGGTTGGGCAAACTGCTGCTGACGACCTTGCTAGAAGAATCAGCTGAGCTGGGCTTTCGGCAGATGGTTGCTGTCATTGGCGATAGCTGCAACCAGCCCTCTATCGCCCTACATCAAGCGCTGGGGTTTCACTATGTTGGGGTGTTAAAGGGAGTGGGGTTTAAGGCCGGGCGGTGGCTTGACGTTGTGCTGATGCAGCGGGCGTTAGGCGAGGGGGCAACAGTTCTACCCAGCACGACCATTGCCCACAGCCCGAAGAACTAGCCGCGTCCCTACACCCCATTAAAAATGTCGTATTGTGGAGAACGGAGCATCGGCCGCTGAGGTGGCGGTGCTTTGCAGATGCGATCGCACAGGTAGTTGAAGATTGGCGCAGGCGTTTTCGTTCGATTGCAAGGCCCGGTGTAGCCACACACAGGCCAGAGCTGGCGTGTTTCAGACTCCCCACGGCCCTGTCCACACGCCTCGGTTTATGCCAGTGGGCACACTGGCTAATGTCAAAACTGTCACCCCCGACCAGCTCCAGGGCACCGGGGCCGAAATGGTGCTGGCCAATACCTATCACCTGCACCTGCAGCCGGGTGAAGATCTCATTGCTGAGGCAGGCGGCGTACATCGCTTCATGGGCTGGCATGGCCCCATGCTGACCGACTCTGGTGGCTTCCAGGTATTTAGCCTGAGCCAGATTCGCACCATCACCGAGGCGGGCGTCACCTTCAAGTCCCCCCGCGATGGCAGCATGATCCACCTCTCCCCCGAAAAATCCATCGAGATCCAAAACCACCTGGGCGCAGATGTAATCATGGCCTTTGACGAGTGCCCGCCCTACCCGGCAGAGCGCGATGCCATCATTGCCTCCACTGAGCGCACCTACCGCTGGCTAAAGCGCTGCATTGAAGCCCACCAGCGGCCCGACCAGGCCCTGTTTGGTATCGTGCAGGGCGGTGTCTACCCCGATTTGCGGCAAGAGGCGGCTACAGCCCTAGCAGAGCTGGATCTGCCCGGATACGCAATTGGCGGCGTCAGCGTTGGCGAACCCCCCGAACTGATTGCTCGAATCGTGGCGGCTACTACGCCCTGCCTGCCAGAGCACAAGCCCCGCTACCTGATGGGGGTGGGCACCTACCGAGAAATGGCCCAGTCTATTGCGGCGGGCGTAGATCTATTTGACTGCGTTATTCCCACACGCCTAGCTCGGCATGGCAGTGCCCTAGTGCAGGGCGACCGCTGGAATCTTAAAAATGCTCGGTTCCGGCGCGACCATACCCCCTTAGACGACACCTGCCCCTGCTACACCTGTCAGCACTTTAGCCGGGCCTACCTCTGCCACCTGCTCCATGCCAAGGAAATTTTGGCCTACACCCTGCTGTCGATTCACAACATTACAGAGCTGATCCGCTTTACCCAACGCATTCGAGAGGCGATCTTGGCTGACCGCTTCACCACCGAGTTTGCAGAATGGCTAAAGCCTGCACCGCTTACGTCAGAGGTGCCTCCCGAGCATGTTACGATGTAATGCAATTCTTAAGCCTGTGTTTGAGAGATGGAGATTTCTATGGACGCTGCCCTGCTGCTGGCAAAGCTGCCCGAGGCCTACGCTATTTTTGATCCCCTGGTAGACGTGCTGCCGATCATTCCTCTGTTCTTCCTGCTGCTTGCCTTTGTTTGGCAGGCATCTGTCGGATTCAGATAAGGCTTTTGTCAAGTTTTGTTTCGGCATTGCGTGAATGCTCGATTCAATTAGCAAAACTAAATCAAAACCCCATTAAAGCGAGGGGGATGCTAACTACAGCATCCCCCTCGTCTCTTCTCGGCTGTTTCTCTCACGTAGACCTTTATGAAAAGAAATAGAAAGAGGGTTCTTCTAGCTAAGTAGAAGAACCCTCAAGTAACCTTACGGAGAAACCATTACAAAACCTTATGGGTATGTTCGTGCTGCTTCACGTTGTCTTCTGCAGACACCTTGTGCTCAGCATTGAGTACCCGTTTCTTAGCAGTTGAATAATTCAGGTCGGTGCGAGTTGTCCCTAGGGGCAGCAGTTCCTTCGCAACAGGGCGCGACTTGTAGGTGCGAGTCGCAGCAATCACTCGGCTTGTGAAGTCGGTGCAAAGTTGGGCATCGGTAGGCGCGTCTTTGAGCAAAGTTGGCTTGCCGTCGGGCAAAATCTCCCCTAGGGTAACGCCATGTAGGCTCTTGTAGGAAGTGGGCACGCCCTTAAACACGGCTTCTAAATAGGCTGAAGGCACGGGTTCTGCTACCGTAACTTCTTTGACCTCTCCCTCTTCTCGAAGAAAACAAGTAGACATTCCGATAACGGTGTAGTCGTCGGTGGATAGGTCAGGGGCGTTGGAAATGACAGTTGCCGGGCTCATAAAATCTATTCAGGCTATGCAGGGAGTTGATCAGGGGCGGTTCAGCCCAGAGGGCGTTCTACCTTTTGCCTGATGTTTTTTGTTTGTAGGGGTCAGTTAATTAGATTCAAACATCGATAAAACTGATACCCAAGTCGAATTGTAGCGTCTTATCTTGTCTCGCTAGAACCACTGCTGAAATCTGTCACAAAGAATAAAGAAATATCTCTATTCAAGGTGAAGTTTGCTGTTTGCTTTACTTAGTTCAACATTAATCCCCGCAGAAACACGCAGAGTCTGCCCTTTTAGCCGGCATCCCCCAGTAGAGGGAGCTCTAAACTCAGTCCTTTCCCGGTTTAGCTCATGAAGGTTCAATGGCAGGATATCTTTACGGGTGAATACCCGGACCTAGACAACTAAATAACTGACACACACTAACCTTCCTCACACGAAGGTTAGCTGGCAAACTAACGGATACAGCGGACCTCAGAGTAAGGAGCCATCATGGATGTCTATGGGAAACCCCCTCAAGCATCAAAATTAGAAGTTTCTAGCTCACCTAGTCGAAGCGCAGGGGGTCGTACAAGCCAACCTGATGTCCTAGAGCCTCGGCTGATTCCCTCATGGGGATGTCATGCCTTTTCGGACGAAACTCTCAGCCAGGCTGCTCTATCTGCTGCTCAGCACCGCCGGTTTG
Source organism: Pseudanabaena sp. FACHB-2040 (assembly GCF_014696715.1). Classification (NCBI taxonomy): domain Bacteria; kingdom Bacillati; phylum Cyanobacteriota; class Cyanophyceae; order Pseudanabaenales; family Pseudanabaenaceae; genus Pseudanabaena; species Pseudanabaena sp. FACHB-2040. The sequence goes on along the minus strand of NZ_JACJQO010000004.1, from coordinate 33,940 downwards.
CTCGGGCGTTAGTAATTCTCAATTACTTAATCGCCCGCAGTCCCTCCGCAACTCACTACAGCAACCGAGGGATGGTTTACCTGTGGAGTGGTCGGGCAGAGATGGGCTTGGCAGACTGCGATCGCGCTATCAGTCTAGACCCCAACATGGCCCAAGCCTACAACAACCGGGGCAACTGCTACGCTGCCTTAGAGCGTTGGTCCAAGGCGATTGCCGACTATGAGCGCGCCATCGACCTGAACCCATTCAACGTGCGAGCTCGCATTAACCTGGGAATTACTCTAAGAGATCTAGAGCAGTACAACAGTGCTCTGGAAACCTTTGAAGAAGCCATGCTGTTTCAGCAGCTCGCTGAGCACATTTATGTGGAGCGAGGCCGCACCTATCATCTGCTGGGAGACTGGAACTGTGCGATCGCAGACTACAATCGTGCCCTGTCACTCCTGAGCCGCACCGAGTCAGCGGCAACGGCGCGGCTGCAGGAGCGGGTACAGGGTTGGCTGAGCGACCTGCTGCCCCTCAGCTAAGCTGTCCCTCAAACGTTACTCAATTGAAATAGTCTGAGGCCCGCCGCCATTCTGGTGATGGGTATTTTGGGGAGTCGTCGTTGCCGACACACCGCCCTGCTGCTCCAGCCAGGTTTTGACTGGATCATCAGCCAGGTTTAGCCGCAGCACACCAGAAACAAAGCCGCCAAAAAAGGCAGCCGGATGGCCAATGATCTCTTGCACTACCGGAGTCAATTCATCTAGAAACATAGTGTACCTCCTCAACCCAAGCCTTTGTTGACAATCCTAGCGCGAAATGAAAGTGACGTTTTGCGTTGGTTGCAGGTAGGTCCTGCCGATTGAGTAGGGTGCGCCATCGCAACGCGTGGCGCACCGATCCCGGCATCAAAACAGCCTTTTTAGCAGTAAGGTGCATTGCGGCTAAGTGCAACGCACCTTACCTTTGAGGCTTTATTCTGGTTTTTTCTCGGGCAGCATACACTTGTCTGAGTCACAGCCTGCTGGGCCTGCCTCCATCAGTTCCCCAGCATCATAACGAGCCAAGGCCGTATGGAATTCTGCGGTGCGCCGCCGCTGTTCCACTTGGGCAACTAGGGCCGCATAGGTTGCCTTATCGATTGGCTCAAAGGGCAGACGCGGGAAGGTTTGCAGGTCGTCAAACCGAGCCAGCAGTGCCGCCGAGATATAGCCCTCATCGTTTTGGATGGCATCGTAGATACGCTGGCTCAGCGCTTCGATCTCCGGCTCCCGCAGCTCGATGGTGGCTGAGGTGTTGTGGGTAGTGTAGTGCTTCTGCACCTGCATATAGAAGTCGAACTGGGCTAGGGCCGAGAACTTTTCGATTGCGATCGCATCGGCTCCCGGCAGGTTGGCCCAAGACACCTCTACAGGCAACTCCACCAGCCACTCGGTGCAGCGCGGATCAAAGGGATCGCTCAGCAGGTTGCCGGTTTCGTCTTTGTCAGATTGTGAGGGCACTACCGCATAGCCATAGTCAATGCAGGCCAGCGCCACCGGATCATTCTTGCGGAAGGTAATGCGGCGGATAAAGCGCTGAGCCTTGGGCGGGTGCCAGCCAGGGCTAGCCCCACTGAGCAGCGACTTAGTACCCGCAGGCTGAACGGTGGTGCAGCGGTTGGGGCGCTTGAGGCCGTTGCGATCGCAATAGTCCCACACCACCCGATGCACAGTCTCGCGCCAGCGGGTCAGATACTCCCGCTCCTTCTGCTTGAACTGAAGCCCCTGCATGGTGTCGGGCCGACCCGTTTCCCACCAGTTCAGCCAATCTACTCCAAAGGCATGGACAAAGAAGTCGAACAGTCCAGTGAAAGACACCCCAACAATTGGGTCTTCCAGCCGAGATTGCTGATAGCGTGGTTCGTTGAACTGGTGGTTCAGCAATCCTGCAACCGAGAGAGCACCAGCTGTGAAAGCGTCCTCCTGCTCTTGCTCATTAGAAGGATCAATTTGGTTGAGATGAACCTCAGCTAAATTACAGTGAAAGTCGGAGCCAAGAATTTCCAGTTATTTTTTTTTGTTACCCTAGAGGCTCTTTATCCTCTAGCTCTACAGGTTCAATTCCCTGTAGTTCCGAGTACATTTTCTACCAGTGAGCGGAAGTAATAGAGTATCTCTTTGCGACTAGCTTGGACACCTAAGAGGGCTTTGCTGAGCGTTCGTTCGTCTTGAATACCGTATTGCCTGTAAACCTCCTCATAAAAAGGTTTGAGGACAGGTTTAATGGCGTTTAGCTTACAGGAAATAATATCTTCAGAGTTTGCTCTAGCAAATGCTAGAGCCAATTCTTGAATACCTTCAGAGGATTTGGGAGAAGTTTTTCCGCGAACAAAGCTGACAGAACACTTTCGAGAACAATATTGAGGCGGGTTACTCTTGCGATAGAGAGCCTCAAACTCTTGGCCACAGTATTGACAGATCACAAAGACCTGCCTGTAGCGTTGGAGGTTGTATTGCTTCAGACGTTCGGTCTGTTGCTGCACCTTTTCACTTCTGCTCCTAGCCTCCTCCCATCGCTTTCGATATTCAGGATCTTGCAGCCGTGCTTTAGCCTTTTCGGCAATTTTGGAACGGGTTATCTCCGATTGAGCAACCCCATATCGGGGATTGTTTTCTCCTGACGTGTCCATTCCAAGACCGTTGGCTGTCTGCTTCCATTCCTGCTTGAGGTGCTCAAACACGAATGGCGTCGAACGAATTAGCTTTCTCAGTTCCTTCTCTTGAATAATCTTTACGCTGGTTCCATAGTCTGCTTCAAAGGTTCTAATGCGAGGCAAATCAGTGTCGTAGTTAAAGCCACCCTTTATCTCAACATAAGAGCCATTGCTCAAACGGAAGTCGGGCTTGTAAGAACCGCCGGTAGATAGCACAAAAGTTTGAACTTCATATTCCCAGGTGATTCCTACATGATCGAGGTAACGAGCGTAAATATACTCCAAAGTAGACTTGAGATAATGCCCCTTGTAATGGCCGCAGTAGGTTCTTCCATTCATTAATAGCTCGGCACTCATGGAGGAGTTATATTCTTTAACTAAAATATTTGAACCTATTGGCTCATTTCAAGTTAAAGTTTCATCCTCTACTCTGTACGGTGCTAGGGAATATTACTTCTCCTAGTTACCACGGGATTAGCGTCTCAGCCTTCCCCGTTTTTGCCGAGTTTTTTACGTGAGGCAAAATCACTCACCACACGGATTGAGTCCGTAGCGGGACATCCTCCTATCTAGTTCTAGTTCAATGCTTTCCATGCTAATTGCCATTAACCATCTCCCATTCAATCTCGCTTAAATCCTAAACTTAGGAGCCAGAAGAATTGTTTTGCTCAATCAGAAGCTCTTTAAGATAGGCTCTAGCTTTTTCTTCGGACTCACGGTACAGCCTTAAAAACACCTCCTTTTTCTCACGACTGTTGAGCAAATCTGCATTAGAACGGGCAATGGCTTCACCGGCCCACTGCACCGCTCCTTCACCGGAATAAAATTGTTTCCGAACTGCATCGGTAACTTCCTCTAGGGAGAGCTTTTGATGGACGACACGGGTGTGGTTGGCCATCCGCAGCACATCACGCTCGGGGTCGATTCGCCAGTTGCCACTTTCGTCCTGCTGCCAAAGGTTGTCCTTAGCCGAGGCCGCCAGTTCATCATTGCTATCGAACTGACGCATGCCTGCACTGTTATGGGTTAGGTACCCATCACAGTAGAAGCAGTGAGCTTCGTCTACCTCTATGTCGTAAGTCTGGATACAGTTATAGCTGCCAGTTCCCTTAAAGGTGACTGGAATATCTAGGTTAATGTCTGATTCGGCCCGGTAGCGCTCGTAGTTGGCATCTACCTGACGCGAACCCTCGAAGCCCATTTCCCGCATTTCGCTGTAGGCGTAGACCTCGCGCATGAGGGTGCCGGGCACGGTAAAGCCGCGCATCTTCAGCCCTTGGCGCAGCTCTCCTTTTACCGAGTAAGGAGCAATCAGGCTGTTGTACTGGCCCTTGAGAGCAGGCAGAGTGACGTTGTATTTAACCCGCCAGGTCTCTATTTGAGGGCGCACTAGCAGGAGTCTTCCAGCAACTCCTAGGCTGGAGAGTACCGCACTGACCTGCCGAGCAAAGGTGGGATAGACAGTCGTTACCAGATGAGGCGGCCTGTTGTTCACCGCACCATCGCTATCCACCAGTCCCGCCAGATATGCTGCCCGAACCTCTACTGAGCCTTGCAGAATAAAAGAAGGTACTGTCAGAGGCTGGCTCGGCTGTTTGATGTGGCGGTAGAAATACTCAGCTAGCCTAATCGAGGAACACACTGATTTAGCTGTGTTCTCTCCATTCACCGTACCGTGGGTTGCAGTCAAGCCAAACAGAGCCAACACTCGGTCTAGCTGCTGCTGTAGTCGAGCAGTTACAGCAGTATCCATACTGTTCATCGCCCACTCGACGCGGCCATAGGGCTTGCCGTGCTTGTTGCGTCCTAGAGCGACATACCCGTCTCCGTGAGTGTAGCCAATTAACCAAGCCACATCGGCAGTCAAGGCAGGGATGGTCAAGCCTTTAGCGGTGCGGCTTTGGTCAGGCCGCTCTGCTGTAAAGTCAGCAGGTAGCGTGGTGATCGTTCCAGGAAGAACCTGGGTGCTGTGCAGCAGGCGATCACCCACTGCCAGCTCGCCGACGCGCTTCCAAGCAATTTGTCCTTTCGCATCGGCCAGCACTGCCATACGGTGATTCAGCGTGGCTCTGGGCAGCGTGGCGTTGGTCTCAATCTCGTACACATCTTGGATACCCTGATCAAACTTGTTGACCACTCGACGGAATCCAATAGGCGTCTGTACCCAATCTCCAATCTGAACATCTTTGATCGGAACCAATCCGTGAGTAGTGTGCACCAAGGCATCTTCAGGCAGGCAGCGACGAATGTTTCCGGCCACAACGCAGGCGGCAGCTTCGTCAATTAGCAGGCAGCACTCGACGGAGTTGAGCTGGCGGCCTACGGCTTTGTTGAGAATGTTGGCGCAGCGCTCGTAAAGCCCCGGCAGGCGGATGGGGTTGGCCATGCCGCCAAAGCCTTTTAGCTTTTCTCCAGCGGGGCGCACGTCACTGAGATCAACGGTGACTTCGACTTCTCCGGTAAATCGCTCATCGCTGCACAGCTCCAGCAGCCCCTGGTAAGACTGTACCCAGCCCTGGCGGCTGTCGCCAACGCGAATCAAAACCTGGTTACCGTCAACGCTGATCTTAGTGATTTCCTTGCGCTGGCCTGCTGGCGTTTCGCCGAGCCCGCCCTGCAGCGATACCTTTAGGGAATTGCGGATCGTAGGCAGCTGACTGATGTACTTGGGCTCTAGTACCGCTCCGGTGCCGCAGCCCATCATGGCCAGATCCATCATCAGGCCAAAGGCGCGCCAGTCGGTGACGTTGGTGCTGGTGCAGTTGTAGGCTCCTGAGAAGTTTTCGGGCTGTTTGCTCCAAGCGGTGCCGCCGACCCACAGCCAGCGCCCCGAAGGCAGAGCTTTTAGCTCATGCTGCATGCGGCGGATCAGCTGCTGCTCGGCTTCAGTGAGGTTGCCTAGCTCGCTCAGGCCCGCTAGAGTGCGATCGCACACCTGTTCCCAGGTCTCCCGCTCCCCCTCGGTCACTTCACCCCGGCGGCTGTAGGTACGGTAAAACACCGGATAGGCTGCAGGTGCGCTATCGGGAAAAGTCTTCTGCTGGGCACGGGGGAGTTCCTGAACCATTTCACATACCCTCAGGGTTCCAAAGTGAAGAGAAAAACACCAACAGATTGACACACCCCTGTATGTGGTGTCAATCAAGTCGAGGCAACACTAGGAAGCTGCTCGTCCCTAGGATTACAGCGAGGTTAAAGGCGCTTCTGAGCCGAGGAACTACTTTTAGGAACGGCGGCAGTTGTCACAATGGCCGCATTTCCCCATCTTCTGGGCCTCAGTGCGAAAGCCAAATTGGTCGAGCAGGGATTTCCAGCGACAGCTACGGCTGTGAAGAAACTGGTGCATCTGCTGGGCAGCCGCCTGTTGAGGCAGGGATTTAGCACTCCCTGTAGGATTCAGCCGATAGTGAAAGGGGTCTTGCCACTGCAGTTGACCACTGCTGTGCAGCCAGGAGAGTGCGATCGCACCCTCCTTAAACTGCTGGCTCACCTCTCGCACATCGCCCTCTTTGGGAATCTTGCCAATGAGCTGCTGCGCTTTTTGCTGTAGGGTCTGGGTCTGGGTCTCAAAGAATTGGGCGCGCTGTCGATCGCTGCCATCGAGCCAGCCCGTTGGCTCACTCACCAGAGTCAGTGCCTCAGCAGGTTTGCCGTCCCTTCCAGCCCGACCCACCTCCTGCACATATTCTGTAATCAGGCAGGGAGCCTGGTAATGGATGACCCAGCGCGTGTTCGGTTTGTTGATCCCAACCCCGAAAGCGCTCGTACAAACCACAAATTGAAGCCGATCTGCTGTCCAATCAGCCTCGATTTGCCGTCGCTCAGTTGGCCCCAGTCCAGCATGGTAGGGGGCAACGCGAAAGCCCACCTGTCTCAGCCAATCGGCTAGCTCTTCGCTGTCTTTGCGGGTTCGCACATAGACCAGACCAGGTTGATTAGGGTGGGTTTGCAGGTAGCGCTTAAGGGTGAGTTTGCGATCGCGCACCGTCAGCGCCACCCGCACCGACAGATGCAGATTTGCTCGATGGGGGTTGAGCCTTACTACAGTTGGAGCCTGCAGCTGGAGGACGTCTCTGAGAATCTTTTGCGCTACAGGGTCAGCGGTGGCCGTAAAGGCGGCAATGGGCAGAGAGGTTCCGACAGGGCGGTTAGCTAGCAAAGCAGGTCGCACTGCCCCTAGGCGGCGGTAAGCAGGCCGAAACGTTTCACCCCATTGCACTAAGCAATGCGCTTCATCCAGAATCAGACCATTGATGCGAATTTGCGGCTGGCTGATGCGATCCCAAACAGGTGGGCTCAACAGCGTTTCTGGCGATAGGTACAGCAGTCGGAGGGTCTGATGTTCAATCCGCTTGAGGACGTTGCGTCGTAGATGCGGCAGCATTTGACTGTGCAGCGTAGCAGCAGGCAGATCGTGCTGGCGCAGTTCCTCGACCTGGTTCTCCATTAGCGCAACTAAAGGAGAAACCACTAGCGTCAGGCCCGACTGCAGCAGGGCCGGTAGCTGAAAGCAAATTGACTTGCCGCCACCGGTTGGCATGATCACCAGCGTGTCTCGCTGCTCTAGCAGGGCTTTGACAATGTCATCTTGGGGCGAACGAAAGCCAGAATAGCCCCAAATCCGTTGAAACTCGCTGAGCACCTGCTCCCAAGCAATAGGCGGTGATAACTGCACAGTAGTAGACCCTGATCGGCCAGATCAGCGTGCCCAAAAACAAAGAGGAGCCTATACAGGCTCCTCTTCATTAAGGTGTCAGGCTTAACGTCTAGAACCTAGTCAAATAGGCCGGGGAAGTTGTAGCCAACCCCCACGATAATGCCCATACCAAAACCGCTGGTCACTCGAAAGAGAGAGGTCGCATTGAGCGTGAATTGAGGAGAGATGGGAACATCGACACCCGCATCTAGTAAGAGCGCCACGCTGCCATTAGTGGGAATATCGGCCCCGACACCAAGATAGGGCTGGAAGCCAACTCCACCAACCTCAGTGGTATTGAAGTTGTAGGTGACAGGAATGGAGAAAGACACGCCGCTCTCAGCAATGATGGCTGAAGGCCGCACCGAGAAGCGGGGGCCGAAGGAGAACTTGCTGATCACAGCAAAGCCAAAGTCACTGAGTGGGCTGTTGTCGCCAATGCCCAGGTTGCCGCCTACTCCTAAATAAGATCCGGAAACTCCCTGGAAAGTAGGAGCAGTCGCTTGAGCAATCCACTCACTGTCTGAGTCGGAAGCCATTTCTACAGAAGCAGACTCTAGAACCTCAGTGATAGAGGCAGGCACAGCCGCTTCCGGTTCTGCTAGCAAGTCAGCAGAAGTTTCTGCAGAGGCTGCATCATCAACTGCCTCAATGCTCTCTGCGATGTCTTCATCGGCTTCAGCCTCAGAGGCTAGAGGAGCCTCTTCAGTTTCCTCAACCGCAACCTCCTCAGAGTCTGAAGCAACGGTTTCTGCCTGGCTGCCGGCAACAGGCAGGTCTAGTTCGGTATCAAAGGCAATGTTGATGATTTCAGATTCAGACTCAAGGACAGCGTTAATGTCTTGAGCTTCAGTAATATCAGCAAAAGCAGGCAGGCCAACACCGATGGTTGCAGCAACGGCCAAACCCATCAATAGAGAGACACGCTTAATAAGTGTCATGTCTATGTTCACTCCTCACATTTCAAATTGTGTCTACTTTTACGTGGAACACCAACTGTATTCAAGCAGCAGCTTGTGTCTTGATGCTACCGTCTCGAAGGAGATCGGGAAAGACATAAATAGTGCTTTCTTGACTGATTTATGAAATTGCTTGAGATTCTACCACCCCTGTTCGAATGCTAGACAGCAATTTGGCCTAGATGGTCAGTTTTCAACGATTTTCAAGAATTTAAGCTGAGTTTATTGCTGAGCTTATAATCCCGCAATTGAACTTAGGGCAGATTTAAGCGATTTTTCTTGCTCATCAACATCGGCATTGTGGCCTAGGCATCAATAGCAGCTTGGATAGCGTTAAAGCATCATTGCCTGACAGACAGTTTGAGAGATAAATGGCAGAATAGCTTCGTTATTGCTGTGGGCTTTGCCTTCAGTAAAGACAATCAAGAGGTAGGGTTTTACGTTTGGAATTTCGATGTAGGCAGCATCGTGGCGTACCTGACTGGTTAACCCAGCCTTTGACCAGAGCTTTGCAGCCTGAGGCAAACCTTCTCCCAAAAAGCCCTTGACTTGATTTTCGGGATCAGCAGCTAAATCTTCTGGGAGCAGGCTGCGCTGCATAAGGGCCATCATGGCTTGCGATCGCACCGCCGTCACCGACACGCCGCCCACAATGCTGTGCAGCAGCCGGGCTACAGCATTGGTCGTCAGCATATTGCGGTTTTCGTACAGTGCGCCCAAAAAATCTCGCTCCCGGCCGTAGGGGCCGTCGCACCAAGTCTTTTGGTTGATATTGACAGTCGCCAGTTCCGGCCACTGCAGCGCTTGAAAGTAGCGATTGACGATGTTGCGCTGCTGCTGCCAGGTTTGGAAAGGGCCTGTCGGCAGCTCTGGCCCACTGGTCGTGCCGGTCAAAATATCGACGACTAAACCCGTCGCGTCGTTGCTAGAGTCTACAATCATGTCCCGAGTGGCTCGCTCTAGCTCGCTCGATGGTGAGATCATGCCCTGCTCTAGCCACTCATGTACCGCTATTAAATAAAACAGCTTAACGACACTGGCCGGATAGATTCGCTCCACGCCCCGATAACTAGCTCCACGCGGTTGGTTCTGCCAAAAGGCCTCTGGGCTAAGCGCACCGCCTGTATTTACGATGTAGGGAGAATCGTAAACAATCCAGGTGATCGCAACTTGATTCTGAGCCAGGGCTGGAAACGCTGTCCAGGTTTGTTCTAGAACGGACTTGAGGGTTTGCTCCAGGGTGGCGTCAGCCGTAAAGAAAGTCATAGCGATTACCGAGATGCTGCTGTGGGATTGCCCCATAGCCCAGCATAGGACGTCTCACCATTTTCATTTCACTGTTTTCATTCACGTCGGCCACAAAACATGAAGCAGCCCAACTTAGATCTAGAAACCGTCAATCGCGTTATTGAAATGGCCTGGGAGGACCGCACGCCCTTTGAAGCGATTGAGCTGCAGTTCGGCCTTCAGGAGAAGGACGTGATTGCCTTAATGCGTCGGGAAATGAAGCCTTCAAGCTTTCGTCTGTGGCGCAAGCGGGTTAGCGATCGCAAAACAAAACATCGGCAGCGGCGAGGCTTTGTCGAAGGCCGATTCCGCTCGCAAAACCAAAAAGGGTAGAGCCCCGTAGGATGGGCAAAGCAAAGCGTGCCCATCCATGCATATGCCTGCGAAAGATGGGCACGGGCTAGCGCCCTTTGCCCATCCTACGGGTGCTAACTTGCCCTGGGTTAGGTGCCTGCAGTCCAGGAGTTGATGTAGATCTCCTGCTCAGCCGTAAGGGTATCTAGCTCGATGCCCATTGCCACCAGCTTGAGGCGAGCGATCTCCTGATCGACCTCTGTGGGGATCGAGTGGATGCCCGGCTCTAGCGATCCCTTATTCTTCACCAGGTATTCGCAGGCCAGTGCCTGGTTGGCAAAGCTCATGTCCATCACGGCGCTGGGGTGACCTTCGGCAGCAGCTAGGTTCACCAGACGACCTTCGCCCAAAACAATCACCGATTTGCCGCTCTGCAGCCGGTATTGCTCGGTGAAGTTGCGCACCTGCTTGACCTCAGAAGACATCTCCTTGAGGGACTTGAGATCGATTTCGATATCAAAGTGGCCGGAGTTGCAGACGATTGCGCCATCTTTCATCGTCTCGAAGTGCTCACGGCGAATGACGTGCTTGTTGCCGGTAACGGTAACAAAGATGTCGCCCACGGCAGCTGCCTGCGCCATTGGCATCACCCGGAAGCCATCCATCACTGCTTCGATGGCGCGAACCGGATCGATTTCAGTCACAATCACGTTGGCTCCCATACCGCGAGCCCGCAGTGCTGTGCCCTTGCCGCACCAGCCGTAGCCAGCCACTACCATGTTTTTACCCGCCAACAGAATGTTGGTAGCGCGGATAATGCCGTCTAGGGTGGATTGGCCGGTGCCGTAACGGTTGTCGAAGAAGTGTTTGGTGTCGGCATCGTTGACGTTCATCGCCGGGAAGGAGAGCACGCCGTCGCGGAACATGGCCTTGAGGCGCACAATGCCGGTCGTGGTTTCCTCAGTGGTGCCAAGGAGGTCGGCGAGCTGGTGCTTGCGCTCCTGCACGAGAGTGGCCACTACGTCGCTGCCGTCATCAATGATGATATTGGGGCGGTGATCGAGGGCGGTTTGAACATGGCGGTGGTAGGTGTCGTTGTCTTCCCCTTTGATGGCAAAGACGGGAATGCCGTAGTCAGCCACTAGGCTGGCAGCGACATCGTCTTGAGTGGAGAGGGGGTTGCTGGCAATGAGCACTGCGTCGGCACCGCCGTTTTTGAGTGCGATCGCAAGGTGAGCCGTCTCAGTCGTGACGTGGCAGCAAGCCGCCAACCGAATCCCGGCAAAGGGCTTTTCTTGGGCAAAGCGCTCTTGGATCAGGCGCAGCACCGGCATTTCTCGTCCGGCCCACTCGATCCGCTGCTTCCCTTGGGGGGCCAGCGCAATATCTTTAATGTCGTATTTCAGTTGTAGGGAAGTCGTCATGATCGAATAAATACGGTTTGAATGGCTTAAGTTGCCTTCATAGCTTAACGGATATTTCTAGGGGAACTGCCGCTGTTGCACATCCTCACAGAACTGCCGAGCCGCGGCTATGGCCTGTTCCCGCAGGTTGGTGTAGACCCGAGCAAAGGGCGGCTGCCAAGTAGAGAGCCCCAAGACATCGGTCGTGACCAGCACCTGCCCATCGCAGGCGGCCCCAGCACCAATGCCGATCGTGGGGATACCAATCGCCTCAGTGATCCTCTGAGCCAGCGCCGCCGGAATATGCTCCAGCACTATCGAAAATGCGCCCGCCTTTTCAAGTGCGATCGCTTCTGCAAAAATCCGCTCTGCCTCCTCAGGCGACTTGCCCTGCTGGCGAAAGCCGCCGAATTGGTTAACCGACTGCGGCGTTAGACCCACATGGCCCATCACTGGCATACCGCACTGCACCAAACGCTCAACTGTCTCCAGCAGCGCCGGGTGCCCCCCCTCCAGCTTCACCGCTTGAGCACCAGCCTCTTGCAGCGCCCGCCCCGCCGAACGCAAGGCATCTTCAACACTAATTTGGTAGCTCAAGAACGGCAGATCTACGACCACCAGCGCCCGCTTGACGCCGCGCCGCACCGCCCGCGCATGGTACAGCATCTCCTCCAGGGTCAGGGGTAGGGTCGTCTCATAGCCCAAGGCCACCATTGCTAGCGAGTCTCCTACCAGCACCACATCAGCCCCAGCCTGGTCAGCAATCTGCGCCGAAATGTAGTCCCAGGCCGTCAAAACCGCAACCGGGCGACCCTCCCGTTTCCACTGCCTAAACTGGTGAACGCCGACAGCCATTTTCCCTCGAAATAGGGGTATGGTTGCCAGCATAGCAAAGCAAGGGGATGCTCCTACCGCCTCACGTCCAACACCGTTGGACTGACAAACCCAAAATGGGGTGTCGCTGCCCCTGTAGTCAGGCTGACCCAGGCCAGTCCTTCGCTGGTGCCAACCCAGACTTTGTTGCCCACATTGGGGGCCACAGCCAAGACTCGGCCTGAGGGGAGGTTGGGCACTTGGCCCAGTACTGCGCCAGTGAGAGGGTTAAGCCTGAATAGGCCGCTGCTGGTGCCAACCCAAACGCTGCTGGAGCGGTCGAAGGCGACAGAGAGGACGTTGCGATCGCGCATCACTGTCACTGAGCGCAGCAGCTGCCCAGTAGCAGGATCAACCACCAGCAGGGCATTGGGGGTACCAGCCCAGAGCAGGCCCTGGTCATCTACAGCTAGAGTTTGCACGGTTTGACCCGGTAGCCCCGTGATCTGGCGGCGGGGGAAGCCACTGGCCGTATCGACTTCTACCAGGCCATTGAGGGTGCCGACCCAAAGGAAGCCTCGGTTGTCTAAGGCCAGAGCGTTGGCGCTGACGCCGGGCAGATCCCTCACGGTAGTCATCAGCAGACCGCGATCGGGGCTAATCATGGCTAACCCCTCATCAGTTCCAGCCCAGAGAAAGCCACGCGTGTCAATCAGCAGCGACAGCACCCGACGCGAGGGCAGTCGGAAGTTTTGAGCCGTAATTTCGTTAGTGCGCGGATCGACTCGCACCAGCCCTTCATAGGTGCCGAGCCAGATGCGGCCTACTCGGTCTTGGGCCAGCGACCCAATAGTGCGGCTGGGAACGTTGACCCGCGCCTGCACCTGCCCAGTTTCCGGGTTAATGCGAGAAAGCCCCTGCCAGGAGCCGATCCAAAGGCTACCTGTGAAGTCGGGCTGGAGCGCAGGCACCCGGTAGTCAGCTGCCGGATTGGGCAGGATGGGGGCCTCGCTTGGGGGTACAGAAGATGGCGCATCCACCGCAGAGACTTGGGCCAATAGCGAAGTTGCCGCTGTAGAGGTAGGGCTGGCGCTCGGCTCAACGGCCTTAGCAGCCGCCAGCAGTCCCCAACTTAGCAGACCCAAAAGACCACTTAACGAGAGCAGCCATCGCGCCGAAATTGACCAAGCCGCCTGTCCCCGCACAGCCTTTAGTTTGTTCGCTTGCTTCAAGGTATTCCTTGTCATCGCACTCCCCTTACCACTCCTCAACACATCAGGACTTATCAAGACAGAAGCCCCTGAGTGTCCAAAGTATAATGAGCGCGGGGAAAAAGGGATCGCTAGTCTCCAGGTTTTTACAGCAGTCAGCAGCCAACCCAAACTTGGCAGTAGGTTGGCGTCAAGCGCAGCGTGACCCAACAGCCCGTCTAATGTCGGGTTTCGCAGGCTCAACCCAACCTACGTGAGGCTCTTTTCGAGCTGTGTCAGCTTAACAGGCCCCATCAGGCAGGCATGGGCGCAGACGATCCGGCGCTGAAACCATCGTTCCAGGTGGCCTCGACCCCAGACTGACTAACCACACTGATCCCGGCCGGTAGCGGCTTCTGGGCTCGGCTAATCTGATGTAGCCACCAAAAATCTTCGGTCTGCACCGCCTCAAAACCAGCAGCCCCCATCCAGGCATCAACGCTGCCTCGGGCATAGTCCTGAATATACGGCTCCTCAAAGATATTAGTGAGCCAGTCGGCCCGCCGCAGCGTGTGCTGGTTGCCATCTAAAATCATGACTTGTCCCCCCGCCGTGAGCAGGCGAAAAGCCTCTTTTAAGATCGTGCAGGCAACTTCCGTGGGCGTTTCATGGAACAGCAGCGAGGCTGTCACCACATCAAATGAGGCGGGGGGAAGGCCCGTCTCCATTGCGTTACCGTGGATAAACTGAACAGCCAGTCCGGCCTGTTGTGCCTTATCTTGGGCCACAACCAGCATGTGGGGCGAGAGATCTAGCCCAATCACCTCAGAGGTGGGAAAGGTCTGCTTCAGCATCAGCGTGGTAGAGCCGGTGCCGCAGCCCAGATCGAGGATTCGCCGGGGCGTGCCCTGTAGGGTCTTTACTGCGTGCTCCCGCACCCAGTTTTCTCCCGGAGGCAACACGTGCTGGGTGATGGGGTCGTAGGTAACTGCGGCATCAGGGGTTAAGTAGCCACCCTCAATACCGTGAAAATGAGCTGTCTGGTAATAGTTAGGGTAGGCCACCTGAGGGTTTTGCAGTGCGGCTGTAGCCGCCTGCCAGTCGATACTGTTGCGGTAGCGCAGCAAGGCTTCCCGATCTAGCAAGCGGCTGAAGATAGGAGCCAGAAACTGTTCAAACAGGGTGTCTTTGCGAGTTGCCATCAAAAAACCTGCTGAAAGCGTGGGTGAGGTTAGGAGATCCAGCCGAGCACAGGGCTTCTGTCATTCTAGTGTGGCATTTTAGTCTGGCCCGCGGAAATTGCCTGTGGTCTAGTTTGCAGAAGGCTGGGTTAGCCATAGAGACGCGGGGACTCCTCTAGGTGTGGTTCACTAGAAGACAGCAGCACAGGTCTTGGCATGGGTCAAAGCAGTCTTCTAAAAAACTACATCAACGGTCAGTGGTGCCTCTCCAGCGCCCAGGAGCAGATTCCTGTTGACAATCCGGCGACAGCAGATGTTTTGGCGACGGTGCCGCTGTCGCCAGTGGCCGAGGTCGATCAGGCGGCCCAAGCAGCTGCCAGCGCTTACCGGGAGTGGCGGCGAGTGCCGCCTATGGAGCGGGTGCAGTATCTCTTTAAACTCAAGGGCCTGCTAGAGGCTAACCAGGAGGCTCTGGCCCAGCTAGTGACCCAGGAGTGTGGCAAGACTCTGGCGGAGTCGCGGGGGGAGCTGCAGCGGGCGATTGAAAACGTGGAGGTGGCCTGCGGCATTCCAATTCTGATGCAGGGAACGGTGTCGGAGGATATTGCTCGAGGCATTGATGAATTTATGATTCGCCAGCCGCTGGGGGTGGCGGCGGTGATTGCGCCCTTTAACTTTCCGGCGATGATTCCGTTTTGGTTTATGCCCTACGCCCTGGCCTGCGGCAACACCTACCTTGTCAAGCCGTCGGAAAAGGTGCCCCTGACCATGCAGAAGATCTTTGAGCTGATCGATCAGGCGGGGTTTCCGCCGGGGGTAGTCAACTTGGTCAATGGGGCAAAGGAGGCGGTAGACGCCATTTTGCAGCACCCAGTGATCCGGGCGATTAGCTTTGTTGGGTCGTCTCCGGTGGCTCGCTACATCTACAGCCAGGCGGCGGCCCACGGCAAGCGAGTGCAGTGTCAGGGTGGGGCCAAAAATCCGATTATCGTGCTGCCCGATGCCGATATGGAGATGACAACCCGTATTGCTGCCGACAGTGCCTTTGGCTGTGCTGGGCAGCGTTGCCTAGCGGCATCGCTGGCGGTGACGGTGGGAGAGGCCAAGGAGCCGTTTACAGACGCGATCGCAAATACCGCTGCCAGTCGCATAGTCGGCAATGGCCTCGATACCGGAGTGCAGATGGGGCCGGTGATTACTGCTGCCAGCCGAGAGCGAATTGAGGCGCTGATCCAGCAGGGTGTGGAGGAAGGGGCAACCGTGCTGGTAGATGGCCGCAGCCCCACGATTCCTGGGTTAGAAAAGGGCAACTTCGTGCGGCCGACTCTGCTGCAAGACGTGCCGCCAGAGGGCGAAATTGCCCGCACCGAGATCTTTGGCCCAGTGCTGGGGCTGATGCATGTCGAGACGATTGACGATGCGATCGCACTAGTCAACCGCAGCCCTTGGGGCAATATGGCCTGCCTGTTTACCAACAGCGGCGCAGCAGCCCGTAAGTTTCGCTACGAGGCCGAAGCTGGCAACATCGGGATCAACATTGGGGTGGCAGCTCCAATGGCCTTCTTTCCATTTAGCGGCTGGAAAGAAAGCTTTTTTGGCGATCTCCACGGGCAGGGCCACCACGCTATCGAGTTCTTCACCCAAACCAAAGTTGTGGTCGAGCGCTGGCCCAAGGAGTGGTCCCGCCAATTTTGAAGTCCTAGCTGAAGCAAGGGTATAGCTTAGCCAGAGTGGGTATACTGGCTAGAATTAAGCGCCCATTTGCAACGGATGTTGGCGGCAAACCTCTTTCTTAAGGTAGACACCTTATTCTGTTAGAGGGAGGATATACATCGGTTAAGTTGGAAGCAGTCTTCCTTCTAATTCGGTTAGCATCGGGACTGGATAATCCGGTATGCCCCGGTTTTTGGCCAAGATTGCTAGTTAAACCTACTGCGTTGCTTCCATGCACCTTATGGCCCGCAACCCCTCTCCAACGCTGCTAGGCGGCCTACTGCTACTCTTTCTAGCCCACACCCTGGTTCTGATTCATTGGGTCCAACCGGCAGCATTTCCCTGGCTCACGCCGCTGGGAGTCATTCTGGCGAGCGTTGCGGCCTTTCTTTTAGCCAGACAGGGGCAGGTCAAGGCAGAGCGAGCTCAGCGCCAGCCCGACCAAAAGCTACTCTACCTTAATGATCTGCTGATGGACGCAAATCAGCAGCTGCAGGCAAGTGAGTATCGCTCTCGCACCCTGATGGAGGCCATGCCTCAGATTGTCTGGGCAGCCGATGAAACGGGCGCAGTCAACTATTTTAATCAGTACTGGTACGACTACACCGGCTTAAGCCAGGCTGAGTCAATGGGAATAGCTGGTTCCAACGCTGTCCACCCGGAAGATCGCGATCGCACGCTGCAACGTTGGAACCAGGCCGTAGCTGCTGGAGACACCTTTGAGATCGAGCATCGCCTTCACCGTCACGATGGCGCATACCGCTGGTTTATCAATCGAGGTTTACCCCTGCGAGAGAGCGGGTCTGCCGTTTCTGGCTGGGTGGGCACCATTACCGACATTGAGGCTCAAAAGCGTCATCAAGAAATTCTGAGCCAGAGCGAGGCCCGTGCCAAAGCCCAGGCCCACGAGCTAGAAGCCTTTATGGAGGCAGTGCCTGTAGGCGTTTGGATTGCCCACGATCCGCAGTGCCATACTGTCACCGCTAACCGCACTGCTCACCAGATCATGCGTCGCCCAGAAGGCTTGACCATGACGGCAACCCCTAGGGATCAAAGCTATCCCTTTCAGTTCACTATTCAGCGCCAGGGGCAAGAGATCCCGCCTGCAGATCTGCTGATGCAGCGTGTGGGCAGAAGCGGGCAGGCTGAGGAAGACGACTATGAATTTGTCTTTGAGAATGGCGATGTTTGCTTTCTCCACGGCAGAGCGGTGCCGCTACTCAACGAAACCGGCGCGGTTTGCGGTGTGATTGGGGCCTTTCTTGATGTCACCGAACGACAGCAGATAGAAAATGCGCTGCGCCAGAAGCAGGAGCGGCTCGATTTAGCCGAAACTGCGGCCGGCATTGGCAGCTTTGAGTGGAATATTCAAGCCAACACCAACATCTGGTCGCCCCAGCTAGAAGCCCTATACGGCCTTCAACCAGGCGAGTTTGCAGGCTCCTACGAAAGCTGGCGGCAGTGTGTCCACCCCGAAGATCTAGCTCAAGCCGAAGCCGACGTTCAGCAAGCGCTGGTCACAGGTGAATTTTTTACTGACTGGCGCGTGGTCTGGAAAGACGGCAGCATTCACTGGCTCCATGCCCGAGCAAAAATCTTTTACGACGATCAGGGCCGTCCCCTGCGGATGGTCGGCGTTAACTTCGATGTCACCGAGCGCAAGCGCAGCGAGGCAGAGCGTCAGCAGGCAGAAGCGGCCCTGCGCCGCAGCGAGGCGCGATCGCATCAGCTCGTAGCCTCCAACCTCATTGGCATTGTCTTCTCCAACTCAACGGGCCAGTTTGTAGAGGCCAACCAGGCATTTCTTCAGCTGGTCGGCTACAGCCAATCCGAGCTCACCCAGCTGAGTTGGCACGACATCACGCCTCCTGAGTACGTCTATCTAGATGAACAGGCCACTGCAGAACTGCAGCGCCGAGGCGTTTGCGCCCCCTTTGAGAAGGAATACATCCGTAAAGACGGTAGCCGAGTGCCGATTTTGATCGGCTTTACGCTGCTGGCGGGAACTGAAGATGAGTACGCCTGCTTCGTGCTAGATCTAACTCAGCAAAAGCAGCAGGCCGAAGCTCTGCGCCACAGCGAGTCAATGTTCCGCACCCTAGCAGAGACCCTGCCGCAGTTGGTTTGGGTGATCCGACCCGGCGACTCGCCGCAACAGAACAATTACGAGTACCTCAACCAGCACTGGTACGACTACACCGGCAAATCCCTAGAGCAGCTGCAGGGAGATGGATGGCTTGACTGCATTCATCCTGATGACCAGCCACGAACCCTGACTGCCTGGCACCAGTCTCTGCAGCAAGAAGCAGAATTTAACATGGAATATCGCCTGCGTCGGGCTGCCGACGGAGCCTATCGCTGGCACTTGGGACAAGCCCTACCCATCTTCAACCAGGTGGGCCAAGTTATTAAGTGGTTTGGCTCCTCTACCGACATCCACGACCAAAAGCTGGCGATGGAGAACCGGGTTCAGCTGCTGGAGCGAGAGCGGGCAGCGCGACTGGCCTTAGAGCGAGCTAGCCGCACCAAGGATGAGTTTTTAGCTATTGTTTCCCATGAGTTGCGATCGCCCCTCAACGGCATTTTGGGGTGGGCTCGTTTGCTGCGAACTCGTCAGCTTAGCCCCGACGTGATTGAAAAAGCCCTCAGCTCCATTGAGCGCAATGCCCAAGCCCAAACCCAGCTGATTGAAGATCTGCTCGACATTTCGCGGATTATTCGGGGCCACATTCGCCTTAATCTGCGCCCCACCCGTCTAAGCCCCATCATCGAAGCAGCTCTAGACACGATTGGCCCTGCCGCTAGCAGCAAAGCCATTCAAATTGCAGCCCAGTTTGACCCAGCGGCAGACTGCATTTCGGCAGACCCTGACCGGCTGCAGCAAATCATCTGGAATCTGCTGTCTAATGCAGTGAAATTTACCCCAGAAAATGGGCGAGTTGAGGTAGGGCTATCTTTGGTCATGCGGCCTGGGTCATCAGCTAGTGGAGAACCGTCTCAAGCCACTGACAAGGCCGGTTCTGGCTCGCTAAATCAGCCTGCAAAATTTGCCCAAATTACAATCAGCGATACTGGCCAAGGCATTGACCCAGATTTTCTGCCCTACGTATTTGAGCGCTTTCGTCAGGCCGATGCCACAACTGCCAGAAGACAGGGGGGTTTGGGCCTGGGCCTGGCAATTGTGAGGAATTTAGCTGAGCTGCATGGAGGGTCGGTCTCGGTTACCAGTGAGGGTCTAGGGCAGGGATCGACGTTTTCGGTGCAGCTGCCGCTGGTCTCCGTCGAGGCCGCTCCTAAAGACTGGAATAGGCTGTCGGTGCCTCGACAAACGCGGCGAGAAGTTCCCTTCAGCCTAGAGGGGCTGAAGATCCTGGCGGTAGAAGATGAGGCCGACGCTAGAGATTTCTTGCAGGTGTTTTTGGAGCAGTATGGCGTTGGGGTAACGGTAACCAGTTCGGCCCAAGAAGCCCTGCATTTGGTGTCGGTGATGCAGCCGGATGTGCTCTTGAGCGACATTGGCATGCCCGGTGAAGATGGCTACAGCCTAATTCAGAAAGTTCGAGCTTTGCCGCTAGAGCAGGGGGGCCGGGTGCCTGCTGTGGCGCTGACAGCCTACGCCCGTGAGAGCGATCGCATTCAGGCCCTTGAGTCTGGCTTTGACGTGCACGTGCCCAAGCCCATTGAGCCGATTCAGCTGCTCACGGTGCTGGCCCGCTTAGCTGGAAGATCCCTTTAAGGAGTCTAGCCGAGGAATCTGCACAAAAAACGTGGTGCCCTGGCCGACATCGCTAGTCCAGCTAATGGTGCCGCCAAACAGCTCTAGACACTCCTTCACGACGGCCAGACCCAGCCCGCTCCCGGTTACCCCTTCAACGTTTTTACCTCGGTAAAACGGGTCAAACATCTGGGCCTGATCGGTTCCCAAAATGCCCATGCCCCAATCGCGAACCTCAAAGCGGGTGCCGTTGCGATCGCAACTCAACGTCAGCTGCACCGGGCTATAGAGCGGCGAGTATTTGATCGCATTTAGCAGCAGGTTGCTGAGCACCCAATACAGTAGCTTTTCATCTAGGTACACCCGCCCACAGCAGTCCTGGCTAACAAACTTCAAAGGGTGCTGAGTCAGATTAGCCGACTGGATATCTTCTAGTAAGTTCAAACAGAAGGCTTCGATATCTAGCCATTCTGGCTTGAACTCAAGATTGCCAGCCTCGGCCCGAGTCAGCGTCAAAATGTCGGTCAGCAGCTGGTTCATCAGCTTGGCCGATGATTGAATGCGGTCAAGATTCTTGAGGTAGCTCGGCTCAATCTGAGTTTCTAGAATTTCTCCCAGCAGTTGGGAAGAAGCCAAAATCACGCTCAAAGGAGTGCGAAACTCGTGGGAAACCATCGAAAACAGGCGCAGCTTGAGTTCGCTTAGCTCCCGCTCCTGAGCCAGAGTCTGTTCCAGGGTTTGCAGCCGCTGACGGCGCAGCCGCTCCTGATAGAGGCTAAAAACAGTCACACCAAAGAAAACAAAGATCAGGGCAGTGCCCGCCTGCTCCAACACGAACCGCTGCTCAATGGTCTTCTTGGATTCTGCTAGAGAGGCATTGAGATGTTGCTTCTCTTCATTCTGGATTTCGGCTAAAACGACCTGGATACGACCTCTTACCTGCACACTACGGTCGGTCAAAGCGTTTTGAGCCGGGGTAGCCGAGCGCTCCTGCTGGTAGAGATCAATCGACTGCTGAAACAGGATTAAACGCTCTTGGGTTAGGCTCTCTAGCCGCTGCAGTCGCTGCAGCTGCAATGGCTCAGGCTGCAACTGCAGCTGCAGCTGATTTAGCTCAGACTGTAGGCTGCGAATAGCCTGCCTATGGCGCTCTAGCTCAACGTCTTTGCCGGTAAAGATGTAGCCCCGGCGACCCGACTCGGCAACGTTCATCGCGGCAAAGAAATCAGTCAGGTTGACCAAAATCTCATAGGTCTGCTGCACCCTAACCGTACTGTCTACCAGCTCTGTTGTATTTTTAGAAGAAATTGAGCTTACCCACCCTAGCAGCAGCAGGATCAGGCCGAAGCTAGTTGCGATCGCTTTTTCTCCCCAGTTCCCTTCGTGCGCTACAGACATTTGCTCCAAATACACCTCAGCCAAAGACCATGCGGATTTTGATTGTCGAAGATGATGTTCAGCTCTCAGAGGTGTTGACCGAAGCGCTGACCCGGCGGCAGTACGTTGTGGACGTAGCCCGCGATGGCCGGGCAGCTTGGGATTTGATCGATGCCATCCGCTACGACCTAATCGTATTAGATGTAACCTTGCCCAAGCTGAACGGCATTCAGCTCTGTCAGCAGCTGCGAGCCGCAGAAATATCTGGCCCCAAGCCCGATCCCAAGCACGACCAGGGAGCCGTGCCGGTTCTCATGCTGACTGCCCGAGACACCGTGGCAGATAAAATTTTAGGACTTGACGCCGGGGCCGATGACTATGTGACAAAACCCTTTGATTTAGAAGAACTGATGGCGCGGGTGCGGGCCTTGCTGCGGCGCGGCAGTGCAAACAGCGCTCTCAGCCTAAGCTGGGGTCAGCTGCAGCTCAACCCCAGCACCCACGAAGCTAGCTACGCCGATTGCCCGCTAACCCTTACCCCCAAAGAGTATGCCCTGCTAGAGCTGCTAGTCGCCAGCGGCAGACGCATTCTCAGCCGCTCTGGCATCATTGAGAAGCTTTGGCCCGTAGGCGATACCCCAGCCGAAGAAACCGTCACCTCCCATATGCGAGGGCTGCGCCATAAGCTCAAGGCCCTAGGCGCTGCCGATGACTTCATTGAAACGGTGCATGGGTTAGGCTACCGCCTCAAATAGGACGGCATCTGCACAAAATCTGCACCTCTTTTGCACTGTTGCTGCAGAGGGGTGTCTTATCCTCAGGGTTAAGGCCCTAAAACCTATCTTTTGATAGAGCCTGGCACAGGGGTTTTAGGGATAGTCCTTTGTTGCAAGATAGTCAAGTAGGTCACGAAATGAGTCATGCAGAGCCGTACAACGGATGGCTGATCGAACTGGTTCGAGGGCAGGCAGGCTACTCATTTCGGTGCCAACATCCAGGGCAGAACTTTGTCGTCAGCGACGAGCGCACCTACCTCACCCATGAACAGGCACTCAAAGCCGCTAGACTGAGGGCCGATTTGGAAAGCGTGCAGCTTGCCCTGCGGCACTTCATCAACGGCAGACTGCAGCTGCTGCTGCTCAGCCCGGCCGAGCGAGTCGCCCTTGAAAACTCTTTAGCCCAGTGTGTGAATGCCGTGAGCGACCCGACCTACCAGGGCTATTACTATGGCTAGATCTGCCCTTGCCGCTGACCCGTCAGCAGCATTGCTCCAGGTAGGGGATCGGGTTTATTACATTGGGTTGGTGCAGCAACTACAGGCTGACTACGGCAGCCAGGTGCTGACGCTGGTAGCCCTAGATCGCATTCGAGGCATCGCTGTCTGTGAAAACAGAAAAGGTTGTCGGCTAGTAGGCGTTTCGGTAAGCGATCTCAGGCCAAATGTAAGGTCAGCCCTGAGGCTGTAGCCTGATTAGTAGTGTTCGGCACACAGGCGGCAGCTACGACTTTTGGAGCCGTAGAATCCCCCCGAACATCGATTTCAGCAGGCTCTTAGGTTTGTCAGACTAGTAGTAGCCTTTGTAAACTACTGCCCTATGCCTGCTCCTAGCCTGCTGCAAACCTCTTCGGCCACCCAGGCGCTGACTCCAGAGCTAGGTCTGGTCTGCATTACCACCTCGCAAGCAGTTCGCTACAAGACGCTCACGCGCAAGCGGCTACTGCTGATGAGCCCAGCAGAACAGACCGAGGCGTTGCGATCGCTCTATGCCGAAAACCTGCGGCGGCTGCATCTGGCCCTAACGTTTTGCCAGGAGCAGGGTATTCGGCTTTATCGGCTGCCCTCTGGCCTCTTTCCCTTTGCCGATATGGCGGTAGGTCGGGCCGTTTTAGAGGAGCTAGTAGAGCCGCTAGGGCAGGTAGGTCAGCGAGCAGAGGAATTGGGTCTGCGGCTGGTGCTGCACCCAGAGCAGTTTGTCGTGCTCAACTCTGACAACCCAACCGTGATCGAGAACAGCATCCTGGTGCTCTCGGCCCTGGCCTATCAGTTTGACCTGATGGGGCTACCCCAGTCGTCTTGGACAGTGATGAATATTCATGGCGGCAAAGGCGATCGGGCCGAGCGCCTAGTACAGAACATTCAAGCGCTGCCCGAGACCATTCGCTCTCGGCTCACGCTAGAAAACGACGAGCATACCTACAGCGCTGCTGAAATCTTTGATATTTGTAGAGCCGCCCAAGTGGCGATGGTGTTTGATGCCCATCACCATCTGGTTCATGAGCAGCTTGAGAGCTATGACGATCCCAGCGTGGCTGAAATGGTCGCAGCGGCTCAAACCACCTGGCCTGATCCCACCTGGCAGCTAGTTCACATCTCAAACGGGCGCGAAACTCTACGTGACCCGCGCCACAGTGACCTGATCTGGACGATGCCCGAGGCGTTTCGGCAGATGCCCTGGATTGAGGTCGAGGCCAAGGGGAAGGAGGATGCGATCGCAAAACTTCGCCAGGAATGGCTGCCCGACATCATTTCTGTTGCCTCCTAGAGATACCCTTAATGGCATCTCTAGAAGGTCTTTAACTCAGTCGGTTCCTACTTGTTGGCTGGGTCAAACACCCGGACAGTGACGATTTCACCGTTTTCGATGGCCCACTCGGCAAAGGTGCCTGGCACATCACCGTTGTCGTCGAAGTCGAGGGAACCCGAAGCGCCAACATAGTCAACGGTCTCACCATTTTTAATCGCTTCAACAGCCTTGGCCCACTCTCCCGGTCGAACCTCCGTACCCGGTGCGTTGGCCACTTCCCGCAGCGCGTCTCGCACAGCCGTACCATCAGTGGTGCCTGCTTTTTCCATCGCCAGGGCGATCAGCATGACCGCATCATAGGCCGTATCGATGTAGGGCTTAGGCGGAATTTCGCCATACTGGGCTTCATAGCTCTTGACAAAGCTCTGATAGGCATCGCTTTCCGTCAGGGCCTGGGGCGCAGTGCCCACCGAGCCATTGAGGAAGTCAGCACCAATGGCGCTAATCACCTCAGGGGCTTTCATGCCGTCGGTAAAGACAAAGCGATCAAAGAAGTTTTCCTCCAGAGACTGCTTCAAGATGGTGATGCCGTTTTCGGGGTAGCCAATCAGGACCAGTGCCTCAGCACCGCCCCGCGCCAGCTGCTGCAGTTCGCCCCGATAAGACGACTGCCCCTGTTCATAGGGCACCGAGCCGCTAATCTCGCCGCCCGCCGCCTCAAACGCTTCCTGAAAACTCTCGGCTAGGCCCTGGCCGTAGTCATTGTTGATGTAGATAATGGCTAGGTTTTCCATGCCCTTTTGCTGCACGACCTCGGCTAGCGCCACCCCCTGAAACGCATCAGAAGGCACTGTGCGGAAAGAGAAGTCGTTGTCGTTAACGTCTGTCAGTACGGGTGAGGTAGCGGAGTTAGAAATCTGCAGCACATTGTTTTTGCTGGTGACGCTCTCGGCCACAGGAATTGCTTCACCGCTCGACATGGGGCCGACCACCGCCTGCACCCCAGAGATCGAAACCAGCTTTTGCGCGGCATCAATACTGGGCTGAGGGGCCGTTTGGGTATCCCCAATGGCCAGCTTGATAGGCCGACCTAGCACGCCTCCGGCGGCATTAATTTCCTCAATGGCTAGGTTGATGCCGTTCATGGCGCTTTCGCCATAGGCCTGTAGGTCGCCGGTTAGCGGCATCAGCGCCCCAATTTCAATCGCTTCTCCGCTAGCAGCCTCAGTTGAAGTCGCCTCTCCAGCAGCAGTTTCGCCACCTGTCGTAGATTGGCCGCCTCCACAGGCAACCAGAGTCGCAGTGACAAATGCGGTAAAACCTAACTGGCAAAGCCGCAGTGTTGACGTTTGTAATATTGACTTATGTGAAGAACCAGCCATTGCATTCTCCCTCCTATTTCAACTTTGACGATGGGGTGTATTGCGAGCACATTAGACTGATAGTCTTAATCTTAAAAGTTGCTGCTTGATTGATACAGCGTTGATAATAGTAGCCGATCCACACTAGCGCATAAGTTACCGCCTTAAACAATTGCTAACCATCGACAACGTTTCCAAACAATTCGCTGGGGTTCGCGCCGTTGACGGCTGCTCTTTTCAAGTCGAATCGGCCAAAATCACTGGCCTGATCGGTCCCAATGGGGCTGGCAAAACCACCCTCTTCAACATAATTGCTGGCTTTATCAAGCCGACCGCTGGCCGCATTACCCTCAAAGATCAAGATGTCACTGGCCTGCAGCCCCATCAGCTGTTTAAGCTAGGAGTGGTGCGAACCTTTCAAATTCCCCGCGAGTTTGGCCGCATGACTGTGCTCGAAAATCTAATGATCGTGCCGCCTCAACAGTTAGGTGAAAACCTGATTGCTTCCTGGCTGCGCTGGCGCAAAGTGTTAGCCGAAGAAGACAATATTCGTCGCAAAGCAGACGAGGTTTTAGACTATTTAAACCTGACTCACTTGCGCAACGACCTGGCCCAAGGGCTCTCAGGCGGACAAAAAAAACTGCTGGAGCTAGGCCGCACGCTGATGATCGATCCCGAAATCATTTTGTTAGATGAGCCGGGGGCTGGGGTCAACAAAACTTTGCTGCGAGAGCTGTCAGATATCATTGAGCGGCTAAACCAAGAGCGCGGCTGCACCTTTTGCATTATTGACCATGACCTAGAGCTGATGGAGCGTCTGTGCGATCGCATTGTCGTCATGGCCCAAGGCAAAGTCTTGGCCGAAGGCACCATGGCCACCGTGCGGCAAAACGTCGAAGTGCAGGCAGCTTATCTAGGCAACGTTTAAAGCTCCCTACTTAAAACCCCAAAAGGCCTTGCATGGAGTCTGAGATAGTCGTCGTACCCCCTCATCCTATACTGGGAATTTGATGCGCTGCGCTACCGCTCATGCCCCTTGCTCCTGACCCCCACCTTTAAATACCATGCCATTACTCGATATCCGCGACCTCCACAGCGGCTACCGTGAAGTCGATATTCTCAAGGGCATCAACCTAAGCGTTGAGCCAGGGGAGATGGTCGTCATCGTCGGCCCTAATGGGGCAGGCAAGTCAACCGTACTCAAGTCCCTTTTTGGCCTCGCCATTGTTCGCCAGGGCAGCATTCTTTTCAACGACCAGTCCATTGTCAATCTGCGGAGTGACAAACTGGTGCGAGCCGGTATTTGCTATGTGCCGCAGACCCAAAACGTCTTCCCCACCTTGTCTGTGCAGGAAAACCTGGAGATGGGCGCATTTGTTCGCAGAGACGACTTTCGCCATCAGATTGCCAAGATCTACGACCTCTTTCCCCCGCTAAAAGAAAAGCGCAGCCAGCCTGCAGGTACGCTCTCCGGCGGTCAGCGCCAGATGGTCGCAATGGGCCGCGCTCTGATGGTCGATCCCAAGCTGCTGCTGCTAGATGAGCCTACCGCTGGCCTCTCGCCGCTCTACGTCGAACAGATCTTTGCCATCATCGACGACATCAACAAAATAGGGGTCAGCATTTTAATGGTGGAGCAAAACGCCAAACCTGCCCTGCGGATGGCGGATCGGGGTTACGTACTAGCAATGGGCACCAACCGCTACGAAGACACTGGCCCCAACCTGCTCAGCAATCCTCAAATTGCTGAAATGTTTTTGGGAGGTTGAGATCACTTCTGGCAATGCATGACCTTGAGCTGACCATCAAGCTGCATAAACAACAGCAACCATTACTTACCATTACTTAATGGAATTAGCAAAGCGCAACGCTAAGCCTTATGTTGCTAATCCAAAGGTCAGAAGCAGTAGTGGGACATGGGGCAAGCGGGCCTGTAGTGAAATTCTAGATTAGGGAGTATGAGCGCGCGGTGTTGGGTGCGATCGCACCCAAACCCTATCCCACGCTCACAGTTTCCCGCTGGTGAGGACTTTGCAGATAAGCTATATCCGGCCCATTGGGAATAATGCCGCCCGGATTGAGCGGAAAGAGATTGCCGTAGTAGTCTCGCTTAACCGCCTCCAAGTCGCAGGTGCTGGCTACCCCCGGCAGCTGATACAGGTCTCGCAAATAAGGCCCTAGGTTGGGATAGTCCTGAATTCGGCGGCGGTTGCACTTAAACAGCCCGTAATAGACCGCATCAAAGCGAAAAAGCGTAGTAAAGAGCCGTACATCAGCTAGCGTCACCCTGTCACCACAGAGGTATCGGCGGCGGGCCAGCGCCTCATCAATTTCATCTAGGGCAGCAAACAGCGCCTCACACGCCTCGTCATAGGCGGCCTGAGACTGAGCAAAGCCGCAGCGGTAAACCCCGTTGTTAATTGCTGGGTAGATCCTGTCATTCCACCGATCAATTTCGGCTTTTAGCGCTTGAGGATAAAGATCCAAATCAGGCCGAGTCGCCAGGTCATTAAAAGCCGAGTTCAAATTAACAATAATGTCAGCGCTCTCGTTGTTAACAATCGAGTGGGTCACCATGTCCCACAGAACTGGCACCGTAGCGCGACCCCGGTAGCCCAGCTTTGACAGCTGGTACAGCTCCGGTAAGGTGCGGCACTCCTCAAAGGGCTGATTAAATACCCAGAGCCCTTCATCTGCTGAGGGCGCAACCTGCACCGTAGGAACAGTTCCCTCCAGCCCCTTCAAGGCCCGCACCACCAGCGTCCGGTGAGCCCACGGACAGCCCAGACCGACAATCAGCCGGTAGCGCTGGGAAGAGGCTGGGTAAGGCTCTTCCCCGACCCAATCTCGAAACTCGCTGGCAGGTCGAATATATTCCCCACCTTTGCTGCGCGGGGCAATTCGAGACATCATCGTGTGCCAGAGCGTGGTCCAGACAAACTTGCCCGAACGAACTATTAGGCCAGGAGGTAAAGATGCAGTGCGTTTAGGTTCGGTCATAGGCTCAACTCTTAACTGCCCAGAGGATTGAGATAGACGGTCATATCATACACAACCGGCTCCAGCGGCTCCATGTGCGGATCGGTAGACTCAAAAACCGCATCTCCAACAACAGCCTCATAGGCTTCGCGGTGCTGTTCAATCGTCGCTTGTGACGGACGAACCCGCAAGAAAAGATCGCCATGATACTCATCTAGGGCAGTGTTTTCCAGCACAATGCTGCCGCCATAATCCCAGCCAAAGCCAAAGAGTTCAAAGTCTCCCAGCTCTTGCTTAAGTTCTGCCATAGAGGTGCCCAGTCCCAGTCCCTCTGGAGTCTTCCAGTCAGATCCAAAATCCTTTGCCATTAGCGGTTTGGAGCGGCTATCATCCGTCCAGACTACGGTCAAGCGCCTATCTTCGCCTAGATCAACCACCGTTCCCGGCTCTGTGAAACCCTCTCCGACGTTGATCTCCTCATCTCTGAGCTGCTCTTCTCCAAATAGCTCTGCTAGCTCAGCTCGGCTCGTCGTTGGCCTAATCGGCCCTACCCGCTCGCCAGGCACCACCACTGTATCCTGCAGAGCAGCTTCGTTAGCCAGAGCCGTCATGCTCTTGGTTGGGGCAGCCTCTAAAGCTGGGGCAGCCTCTAAAGCAGAGGAATCAGTTACCCTCGGCGCTTTTGTCCCACCACAGGCAGCCGAAACTAACAGAACAAGTAACAGGGACGAGTAAGCAAACTTGCGTAACATGGTAGGAGGATATCTCTATCGGAATGATCTGGCAACGCGGACTGACATTGTGGAGAACTCAAATTCCAGGCGTTTCAGCGGTTAAACTGTTTTACCAGACACCCTCATGGTAAGCCTTGCTACAGAGGCCGACATCCAGGGTGTGACAGTTCATAACACTGGGAAATGCCGCCGAAATAGCGCTAGCTTCAAGCGGAGAGTAGTCACCGCCCACCCATTTATCCAGCACCCGTCAGTCAAAAACGTCACTCAACCAAGACAAAATAAACAGGAGAAAGTCGCTGCATGAAAGCAGTCGTGATGACGGCTACCGGATCACCGGAAGTGCTTCAGGTGCAGCAGTTGCCCCAGCCTCAAATTCAGCATCCTAGCGATCTGCTGGTGCGACTGAAAGCGGCCAGCGTCAATTCCATCGATATCAAAATCCGCCAGCGCGGCCCGTACTACCCCGACAGTCTGCCTGCCATTTTGGGCCTAGATGGCGCGGGAGTGGTAGAGGCGGTTGGCTCAGAAGTCAGACACTTCAGCGTGGGAGACGAGGTCTACTTTTGCAATGGTGGCCTAGGCGATCGGCCAGGCACATACGCTGAATACACGCTAGTCGATGAGCGCTGTGTGGCGCTCAAGCCCCGCTCCCTCAGCTTCACTGAAGCAGCAGCAGTACCGCTGGTGCTTATTACGGCCTGGGAAGCTCTGTATGAGCGGGTGCGGCTGGCAATGGGGCAGCAAATTTTAATTCACGGTGGGGCGGGCGGTGTCGGCCACATGGCGATTCAGCTAGCCAAAATGCGCGGTTCAGAGGTCTGCACCACCATCAGTTCTGAGGAAAAAGCCCACTTTGTCGGCCTGCTGGGAGCCGATCACTGCATTTACTATCCCCGCATCGACTTTGTCGAGGCAGTGCTGCATCTGACCGGCAACCGGGGTATCGATGCCGCCTTTGATACGATCGGAGAGCCAATCCTCTCTAAAACTTTTTCAGCCGTGCGGCTCTACGGCGATGTGGTAACGCTGCATGCGACCACCGCAGAAACCGATTGGAAAACGGCCCGCAGCCACAATCTGCGGATTAGCTATGAGCTGATGCTGACCCCCCTGCTGCAAAACTTGATCGAAGCTCGTCAGCAGCAGGCCAGAATCTTGAAGCAAGGGGCCCGCTGTTTTGAGGTCGGCAAGTTAAAGATTCATGTCGGGCAGACCTACCCCCTAGAGCAGGCTGCTGAAGCCCATCGTCAGCTCGAAGCAGGCAGCATCATGGGCAAGGTTGTTTTAGTTATGGCTTAAGCGGGGGAAGAACACCCGATAATAAACTTTGTTCAGTTTTGAGGCGAAGACCCATGCATTCACAGGGGACTCCCATTCGCGTTGGGGTTTTAGGATTTGGTGGTTTGGGGCAGGCGGCAGCCCAAGTACTGGCACCCAAGCAGGAGATGACGCTGGTGGCGGTGGCTGACAAGCAGGGATATCTGTACGCGCCAGCGGGCATTGACCGCAAAGCCTGCGTTCGCGCTTACCAGGAGCAGGGGTCGGTCGGCTATGCAGAGCCCGGCGGCACCTTGAGCCAGCAGAGCATTCAGGAATTGATTGAGTCGGCGGCTGGGGTCGAGGGCTATTTCTTAGCGCTGCCCAACCTGCCCAATACCTTTATGGCCTCTGTGGTGGAGCAGTTCATTCGCTCTGGCTGGCAAGGTGTGCTGGTAGATGCCCTAAAGCGCACCAGCGCTATGGAGCAAATGCTGACCCTGGGCGATGACCTGCGCAAAGCCGGAATCACTTACATGACTGGCTGTGGGGCCACGCCCGGACTGCTGACGGCAGCGGCTGCATTGGCGGCTCAGAGCTACGCCGAGATCCATCAGGTCAAAGTCACCTTTGGCGTGGGCATTGCTAACTGGGAGGCGTATCGGGCTACCATTCGCGAAGATATCGCTCACATGCCAGGGTACAATGTGCCGACAGCGCAGCAGATGAGCGACGCCGAAGTTGAGGCCCTGTTAGACCAGACCAACGGCCTGCTGCACTTGGAAAACATGGAGCACGCCGACGATCTGATGTTGGAGCTGGCCGGGATTTGCTCGCGAGATCAGGTGACGGTGGGCGGTATTGTTGATACTCGCAACCCCAAAAAGCCGCTCAGCACGAATGTACAGGTGACTGGACGCACCTTTGAAGGCAAGATCTCAACGCACACCTTTACCTTGGGCGATGAGACTAGCATGGCGGCGAATGTCTGTGGCCCTGCTTTTGGCTACCTCAAGGCGGGTGTGCAGCTACAGCGTCGGGGGCAGCATGGTGTCTTTACGGCAGCTGAGGTAATGCCGCAGTTTGTGCGGTAGGTTTTCTCTCGTTGTGTAGGTAGGGTTAAGCGAAGCGAAAACCCAACATTGCAAAGGCCCTAGAAACCGGGTTTCTTGAAGGAACCCGGTTTCTCTAATGGGAAGGTCAGGGCGAACGATAGCGTTGCAGATAGCGCAGCACGTCGTCGGGGTCGGGGCGAATCAGCAAACCGTTTTCGGGAATGGCGATGACTCGGCTCCACTCAAAGCGCTCGGCATAACCCAAGATGTGCAGGCTATCGATGGCGCTGCGGGTATCAGCTTCGGAGCCGACCAAATATAGCCGCAACCGTCTGCGCCTCGGCTGAACTGTAACGTTTACAGACGCAGGAGGCTGTGCCAACTCTCCTAGAGGAGTCGGCAGGAAGTATTGAATTTGAAGCATTCCAGGGATTCCTTTGAAATCAATGGGTAGGAATCCCCGAAAAAATGGCAGCCCTTGACATTACTGAATTAACAGAGCGACCTAAAATAGGCAAAGCCCTGAGACAGGGGTTGTCTGTCAACGGGTTAGGCGCTGGTTGATGTTGGTAGCATTTGCCAGTGCCGCAGACCAAGTTTTCGGGGGAAGACAAGCTGCTCTCACACAGCTATAGGGAAAAATCCTAGCCGATTTGATCCTCAATTTCAAGTAAAAACTGATACATCAGGAAGTGGGTGTCTTAGCGAGGCCCGCTTTTTTGTGGGGTGGTGGGGTGGGGTGGGGAGGTGCGATCGCACCTTGAACACTAAGCACGCTAAAGAGAGTTTGAAAGTTTTTAGCAATCCTCACATCAGCAGAATACTCTACAGAAACTTTCCACCTAATCTTCCTCTGTGGGGCATTAGGTGGAAAGTTTCCCTTCAATAAGAAGTTAGCCTTAAGTCACCCTGCTCTGCCCGTGTGCTACCAGGGCCATAGCCACATTAAAAACTGATCTTGACATTTATTTTGGTATTTAGCAAAATAGCAAATATGAACTCTGTGTACAAAGCGCTAGCCGACCCTACTCGCCGTAGGATCTTAGAACTTCTACGCGATCGTGATTTGAGTGCCGGTGAAATTGCGGCATATTTTGATCTTGCGAAACCTACGTTGTCAGGCCACTTTGCCATTCTCAAAGCCGCAGACTTAATCCAAGCCGACAAAGTTGGGACAACCATTATTTACCACCTCAACATTTCCGTACTTGAAGAAGCCCTTTTGTCTTTGATGAGTACATTTAATCTTCCAATGCCTCAAACTTCCCATTCAACAGAGATTACCAATGAATAATAGAAATGCTTTCGCCATTAGTAGCCTAATTGTGTTGGGAATGCTGTTGTTATCAGGATGGGCATGGACAGTGATTCCGGAGGGCTATTCCATGCCAGTCCACTATGGACTTGATGGCACCCCCGACCGTTACGGCGGTAAGTTTGAAGGATTATTGTTGATTCCCCTGATTGCAGCCGTTTTGACCATGCTGTTTGCGGTCATCCCACGCATTGACCCTCGTGCCCACAATCTAATTCGTTCTAAAAAAGCCTATTCCATCACCTGGTTAGCAGTCACTGTGTTACTTCTAGTGCTTCAAGCTGCAATGATTCTCCAAGCACTAGGTTGGCAAGTAGATGTGGTTACGATCGTTTCTGCTGGTGTCGGTGTTCTTTTTACCATCATTGGCAATTATTTAGGAAAAGTTCGCAGCAACTTCTTCTTTGGGGTTCGCACGCCTTGGACGCTTAGCAGTGAGCACTCCTGGAACAAAACAAATAGATTAGGGGGACGGCTATTGTTTGGTTTAGGGATTAGCTGCATCTTGGCAGCGCTGACAAATGCAAGTCAGATATTTTTGATGCTGGCTCTAGGTGGGTCTGTTGGTATCAGCCTGTTTTTAATAATTTACTCTTACTTGCTTTGGAGGGATGATTCGACGCGGCAGAACGTTGAGCGCTGATTTCAAGACATATTTGCAGCCTAGCAGCACTGGTAGTCTACGTTATGCTGGCGCTAATGCAGACTTATACTAGAACTTGATGCGTTACGCTCTGCGAACGCAGCCTATCAGACTTACTGCTGGGTTTCCCAGAGCCTCAACCAAACTTACACAATTGTGTTTTGCCTATCCTAGAGGCTCGGCTGTGCCTCTAAGTGTTTTTCGGTATTGGAGAAAGGCAGAACTTGAAAGTGCGATCGCATATACTTCGAATGCAGGCAAGCAATCGAAAATCAACGGTACTGAGTTCGAGGTTACTTTCCACCGCTGATCTGAACCGTTCAACGACAAGAAAGTAGAGCAGATGCCAGCCCTTTCGTGTTTTATTGACGACGAAGATGTCGCTCTTCTTCTGGAGCAACTTAATGCAGATCCCGAGATTGCGATCATTGTCGCCGACGGTCAACGATCCGTTCAAGAGGCATACCACGACCGCTTGACCATGGCGATCAATAGTATCAGAGAAAAGTTTCCTGAAGGGTCGAGCTTTTCGTTTCACGACTTGCCAGACAACGGTTATCGGCAGAGATGGAAGGCAGTCGACAAGGTCAGTGAACTTGCTGACGGAAATCATTGTCTTTGGCACATACCTGCCGGTCCTTTACCATTGGGTAGTAATGAATAGTAATGGCGAGTTGATATGCTAGGAGCATCAAGCATTGCAGCCAAATTGATGAACTGTCCTAAGTGCCAATCTCCTCAAATCATCAAATACGGACAT